>CANRMZ010000151.1 GCA_947631885.1 uncultured Bacilli bacterium | reverse complement strand
AAAATTATTATACTAGTAAATCAATGATTTGCAAATTCATCAATTTACTAGTCAGTATTATACGTGCTATAATTTTATAGAAAGGTTTTAATATGGATATTACGGAACTTAATAAAAAATACGATGCCCTTCAAAGGAAGTATGGAGCCAAAAATTTAAATGCTATTTATAATGGAGGATGCACCGATCAGCCCGACATTTGTTTTGTGTTTATGAATCCGACGGGGAAAAATATTGCTTCTAATAAAAATTGGGATGGACCAAGGTCACCTTGGCTGGGAACTAAAAATATTTGGGATTTATTTTATGCAGTCAATCTTTTAGATAAGAATATATATGAAGGAATTAAAAAGAGAAAGCCTATAGAATGGACTAAAGAATTTTGTAATGAAGTATATGATAATGTAAAAAAGCATAAATTCTTTATTACTAACTTAGGTAAATGTACCCAAATTGATGCTAGACCATTACCTGATGCCGTTTATAAAGAATACCTTCATCTTCTAGAAAAAGAGATTGATCTTATAAAACCTAAAGTTATTATTTTATTTGGTAATCAAGTAAGTAGTATTGTCTTAAATGAAAAGGTAATGGTATCACAGGTCCGTAAAAAGGCATACTCTAAAACCATTAATAAAAATAATTATAAGTGTTTCTGTGTATATTATCCGGTTGGTAATGGCCGATTTAATATTGATAAATCGATTGAGGATATTAAGTGGATAATAAAAAATATTCATAATGATGTATTAGTTTAAGCTTTTTTCTCCATATTATCTATAGGAGGAATATATGACACAAAAAGAATTATCTTATATGGAAGATGCTATTAAACACGAAGAAAATTTAGCATCAATAATTGAAGAATCTATTAATCTTTTAGATGATGAAAATCTTGTATCTTTTATGCAAAAACAAATGAATAATCATAAAGATATGCAAAAGAAATTAATGATGCTAATGGAGGAAAAAGCAAATGAATAATAACTTAATAATGGAAAATTATCTGTTAAATTTAAAAAGTACTGTTGAAGTATTTGTTCATGGTACACTTGAAAGCTCTAATGAAGACGTAAGAAAAGTCTTGAAAAAAGGCTTAGATATGATTATGCAAGCTCAAGCGGATACTTTTGATACCATGGCTGAATATGGTTGGTATACAGTTGAAAATATTAAAGCCAAAGATATTTGTAAAACATTAAATAAACTTCAAAGTAATAATTAAAGTAGACTCATAAAGTTTACTTTTTTTGTGATAACTCTTTACAAGTAAACTAATAGTGTGTTTAAAAATAACTAAATTATTGTTATATTTATTATGAAATAAGGAGTAAATATGAACCAAGAAAAGATAGGAAAATTTATTGCGGAGTGTCGTAAAGATAAAGGTTTAACGCAAGAGAGTCTAGCCAAAAAATTAAATATCACGAAAAATGCAGTGAGTAAATGGGAAAGGGGCTTAAGTTTTCCCGATGTATCTTTATTTAAAAAGATATGTTCTGAGCTTGATATTAGTTTAGAAGAACTAATTAATGGTGAAAAAGATAATAGTGATAATGCTAAAGAAAAAGCAATGGTTTCCGTTTTAAAAGCCAAAAATAAACTAAAAAAGAAAGCAGCTATTATTTTGACAATTCTATCCATTATTTTTGTGGCCATTATATTAGGTCTTGTTTATTACCATTTTAATTTACAAATCAATTTAATCACGGGTTCGGATTATTTATATGAAGATGCCATAAAGTATATGAAAAAGGAAGCCTTTAAAAATGATCCTGATGCTTCAGAAAAAGATTTTAATGTTTTCTATAGTTACTATGGCTTTGGTATCGAGGAAAAAGAAGAATATAAATATGCTTATATGTGGATTTATTCCTCAGCTTATTTCATTGAAGGAGAAGATTCTGTAGCTTTAGGATCAGCAAGCTCTCTTCCTTGCAAAGCTACCTTTAAAGACGATAAACTTATCAATATTGAATATCCTAAAGATGGGTCATATTATATATCATCCATTAAAGAGATGTTTCCTAAAGTTATTGCTACCCAAATCCTAAATTTTGATAAAAGTGAAAATATTAGTAAATTATCCAAAGAAATAGATGAAAAGAAATATAAATATTATGATTATTTAAATTTAGACATGAGTAAACTTACAATTGATGATATTGCATACGATGATATGATTTTTCGAATCCAAATTGGGAATAAATCTTGTGTGCCAGTTTTATTAACTGTTTATAAAAACAATCGCTATACATTATCTACCGAATACTATAGTTGCAAGCCATGGGAAACATGTACTTTAGCTTTAAGATATTCTAAAGTAGAAGAAGGCACTTATGACTATGATGTAATGCAAATCATAAAACATAGTGTTGATGCTAATAATATGCAATTTCCTATGGATGACTTACCAAAATATGAAATTTATACTGGAACTTGGTGGCAGTTTATTACTGATGATGATAATAAATACTTAACTGAATTTTTAGAATCTATTAATGTTGA
>CANRMZ010000150.1 GCA_947631885.1 uncultured Bacilli bacterium | reverse complement strand
ATGCCGCTGCTACCAGTTCAAAAAATAGTATTTTGTAATATGTACTGTATTTTCCTTGCCTTATAAAAAATATGTAGATCTTAAATATAATATTATTCCCGAATCAAGGGATGAAGTATTATTTACCTCTAATTTTATGCAAATAAATTCTTTAACTAACTATGCTACTATCTTTTATAAATATATGATATATTTAGAATTTCCATTTACTCCTGAAGACATGGATGATTTTGCTACTTTCTGTAGTATAAACAAGAATCTTAAGATTATTCATATTAATAAACCTAATCGCTTTAATCTTGAGGAAATAATTTCCATTTTAAAAGCTAATAAAAAGAGCAAAATAAAAATATACATTCATGGAGATGTTCAAGAGCCTGATGTAATTGAGTATTTAAGAAGATATAATAAAACGCTTAAGAAAAGATATAATATTATTTTAAAACTTACTTACTCTGATAAATATATAAGAGAAAATATTGCGAAGCAAACTAATAATGATATCTTAAGAATGTGTTCTTATATTATTATAGCCTTAATAGTTTCTTGTATAGCTTTCATAGGTTACGATAGCTATAGATCAATGCTTAAGACCTCAACGATTCGTAAAGAATTGCAAAATATTATTGAAGATATTGATACTACCGAAATAAAAAAAGATATTGAAGAAAAAAATGAAGGAAAAGTTGTTGTAAATGATGGTTTAGCAGCGCTTACGACAATTAATCCCGATATAGTAGGATGGCTTACAGTAAATAACACTAATATTGATGATGCAGTCTTACAAGCTAGTGATAATGATTATTATTTAGCTCATGATATTTACCGTCAAGATGATCCCGGAGGATGGATATTCTTAGATTATACCAATGATGTTGATGTTACCGATGCTAATACAGTTATATATGGTCATAATCGATATGGCAATGGCGTTATGTTTGGAACTTTAAATCGAACTTTACAAAGTAATTGGTATCTAAATGAAGAAAATCAAATCATAACTTATAAAACATTATATGGTACATATCGTTTTAAAATATTCTCTATTTATATTACGCCAACGGATAATACCTATATTCAAACTAATATTCCAACTGCTGAAAGAGTTGACTTCTTTAATAAATTAGCCGCTAAAAGTATTTACAATTTTGGCGTAACATTTAAAGAATCAGATAAAATAATTACTTTATCAACCTGTCAAAGTGATGTTTCGAGATTAGTAGTTCACGCCGTCCTTGTTGATTCAAATACAAATTAAAAAAGTACTACCGAATAAGTAGTACTTTTATTATGGTTTAATATATTCTTTGCCTAGGTATTCAACTACCGCTTTGATTTTTTGCTCACTAAAGTTTTTCCAATTATCATCATTATAATAGTACGCAAAATCTTCTTCATTGCTTAAATAGCTACCCTCGAAAATAAAGTTATTAGTTTTAAAACAATCATGAGGAATTCTTATAACGGCATAATAATCATTGAAGTAATACATTTGTCGATTACTCTTATCAAACATTTCTCCATCAATAAAGTTTCTTGTATATACCCTGACATGATCTTCAGGTACTTCATAAGACTTTTCCCAAGCACTTGCAATATTTTTGACAAGACTTAATTCTTTAGTAGTAGCTTTCGCCGGAACTAATATTTCCCAGCCTGATAACGTTTTTATCTCATTACTATTGTGGTGATTGCTATAGCTTACTTTAGCAACCGAACCATAATAGCCTACGGCAAGCCCTTTACGACTTATATCCGGAATATTATCGTTTCCTAAAACCTTGCCATATGAATAGTCATCTCTAAGAAGTAATACATTAAGCCCATGTTCTTCGTATCTTGCTTTTTCATATTCACTTTGGACTAAGTTAAGGGTTTTCTCATCTATTACATCATTGAAAGCTCCAATGTCATCACCACCATGGCCAGGGTCAATAACTATATCATACTCATACTCAAAATCTGAAATAGTGATACTGATTTGTTTCCTTAAATCGTATTTAAAGGTTAGCATTTTATCACCTATCCGGCCTCGCCATAATCTAAATTGCTCTGGTATATAGGTAATAGCATTTTTACCATCAATCGTCATCGTATAGGTGCCATTTTTCAAGTTAGTTATGTCAATATAACCCTCGAAATTATTTCCACCCGTATTTTTTACTTTATAGTCGGTACAAACTTTGTCTTTACACAAATTTATCGTTTTTAACATAACCCTTTATATAGAATCCTTCATCAGTATATTCCATATAAGTTATTTCGTTATCTTTAAGAAGTGCTTTATAATCAATATTATCTTTATCTTTGACAACATATACATTTCTCGTTACGTGGGCAGTATTACCGCTTTCATCCGCAACATAGATGTCAACCGTGTAAGCCCCTTCCCTTTTCGGATCAACATTTTCAATAATCTGAATCTTACTATTTATCTTTTCATCGATATTATCCGTGGCTATAGCCCCTTCATCTTCATAGTAGTAGTCATCATCAACAGAATCCATTTCAAT
>CANRMZ010000149.1 GCA_947631885.1 uncultured Bacilli bacterium | reverse complement strand
TTTACCTTTTACAACATTAACTGCTAAATCATTATTTTTGTTACATTCTCCAACAATCATGCCTTCATACACTTCATCGTTAGGCTCAATAAACATTACACCACGATCTTCTAAAGCTCCTAAAGAGTAAGCTGTAGCTTTTCCTTGTTCAGAGGCTACTAAAACACCAAGTTTTCTTTCGCCAATATTAATATCACTACAAGGTAAATATTCTTTAAAGACATGGTTCATAATACCATAACCTTTAGTTAAAGTCATGAAATTAGTAGAAAAACCAATTAAGCCACGTGATGGAATCGTATAACTTATTTTTAGAACATTTCCTATATGTGTCATATTATCAAGAATAGCACCTCTTGCAGATAGTTCCTCGATAACTGCTCCCATATATTCTTCTTCAATTTCAATTTGTAAATCTTCATATGGTTCGCATTTAACACCATCAATTTCTTTGATAATAACTCTAGGTTTAGAGACTTCAAGTTCAAAGCCTTCACGAAGCATATTTTCAATTAATATAGAAAGGTGTAGCTCACCACGGCCTAAAACTTTAAAACTTTCGCTATCAAGAGGTTCAACTTTAAGACTAACATCTCTTTGCGTTTCCTTATATAGTCTTTCCCCAATCTTACGAGAAGTAAGAATTTTACCATCTTGACCAGAGAAAGGAGAGGAGTTAACACCAAATGTCATTTGAAGTGTTGGCTCATCAATATGTAATATTGGAAGTCTTTCATGGTTACCAACTTCCGTTATTGTTTCACCAACTTCAATATCTTCAAGACCAGCGATAGCAACAATATCACCAGCTTCGGCATCTTCAACTTCAAGTCTTTTTAAGCCTACATAACCAAATAGTTTTTGAACTCTAAATTGTTTTTCGCTGCCATCAAGTCTTAAGCAATTTACCATTCCACCGACTTTAATTTTACCATTAAAGATACGACCAATAGCAATTCTTCCTACATAATCATTATAGTCAAGTAGAGCAGGTTGGAATTGGAAAGGCGCATTTTCATCACCACTTGGATCTTTAATCTCTGATAATATTAAGTCAAGTAAACATTTAAATGATTTTTCTTGCGTACTTGGATCAGGATCAAGTGATGATGTACCATTCATAGCAGAGGCATAAACTACTTTAAAGTCGAGTTGATCATCATTTGCTCCAAGTTCCATGAATAATTCTAGAACTTCATCAACAACTTCCTTAACTCTAGCTGTAGGTTTATCTATTTTATTAATAACTACGATTGGTTTACATCCAGCCTCTAAAGCCTTCTTTAATACGAATTTAGTTTGAGGCATTGGACCTTCATAGGCATCAACAACAAGAAGTACGCCATCAACCATTTTCATAATTCTTTCTACTTCGCCACCAAAGTCAGCATGGCCAGGAGTATCTAGAATATTAATACGATAATCATTATAGAAAACAGCAGTCGTTTTAGCGAGGATAGTGATACCTCTTTCTTTTTCAATTGCGTTGGAATCCATAGAAAGAGCTTCAACATTTTCATTTTCTCTAAATGTTCCCGTATATTTTAATATTTCATCTACTAGGGATGTTTTTCCATGGTCAACGTGAGCTATTATAGCTACATTTTTAATCTTTTTCATAAAATCACCCGTTTTTCCTTTAGCATTATAGCACAATTTAATAATTATATAAATAATATTTATTTTAGGTATAAGGGGTGTTAAAATTAAAGTGTAAGTATTGGGAGTATAAAATGGATAAACAAACTCTAGATAAGTTAAGATACTTAATAAATAAGAGAAGATCTGTAGAAGAAATTTGCTCTATTCTAGAAGTTGAAGTAAAAAAACTATATGAAATGGTTCTTTATTTAAAAGCCCAAGGAAAACCTTATGATATTATTGATGATGTGCCTCAAAGAGTGAATCCTGATTCATCAGGAATTCCTGCTGTAAGCCATATTAATATAAGAGAAAGATTTAATTCAGAAATGACAATTGAAGAAAATTCGCGCTTTAGTATATGTCTTTTATCTGATGTTCATTATGGCTCGCTTTATGATAGACCGGATATTATGGCTAGAATTTATCAAGAGTGTGAAGATAGGGGAATTAATCATATTTTTTGTTCGGGCGACCTTACTAATGGTAATTATTCAAATAGACCTGCAGTTTTGGCCTGTTCAAAAATTTATAGATCGGAAGATATGATTGATTATGTAGTAAATTCCCATCCTATTTCAAAAACTATAAAGTTTTATACAATAGCTGGAAATCATGATACTTCTTTTTTATGCGTCGAAGGAGTAGATGTTATTGCTAAAATAGCTGCCATTAGGGATGATATTGTATATTTAGGTCATGATCTTGCTGATATTTGCTTGGGACCTTTGAAAATGCGGATGTATCATGGATATGATAAGAAAAGACCAAGTATTGAAGACAGATTAACAAGATTTTATAATAAAATCGAGGATGATTTTAAACCAGATATTTTACAAATCGGTCATATTCATCATAGTCTTTATATGCCTATTGGGACTA
>CANRMZ010000148.1 GCA_947631885.1 uncultured Bacilli bacterium | reverse complement strand
AATATTAATGTTACCAGTGCATTAATGCAACAAGCAAATGCTGGCGATGGAGAAAATCAAACTAATAATGGCATTCAAGATGCTGACTTAACTTCAAATGCTACTATCAATATTGTCTTAAAATCACCAGCACAAGGAGAAAATGTTTCATGTTCATATGATTTAGTATTTAAGTGGGATGGCGCTAGCGGAAATAATTATACAAGTGGTTCAAACGGCTATAGTACTTTAGACACTGATACAACTAATGGTGTAGGCACCAATCATAAATATTACCCAAGTAAATATTATGTTAGAACTGGCTATGATAAAAAAGAAGAACATGAAGGGTTTAAGGAACTTACTGTAAGTGTTTCATCTATGACATATACTAGTGCTTCAGATGTGTCTGGCAGTAGTGGTGATGATGTTAAAGAAAAAAATATCGATGAATTTAAACTTGGTGGTGAAGGCAGTGATAGCATAACTTTAATGTCTGATGAGATTGCAACTGAAGAGACTACTGGCGCACATATAGTTTATACTATTGAATTTAAGTTTTATAATCTAGACAAAGACCAATCTCATTTAATGAACAAAAACTTTAAAGGCACGGTTTCTGTAGAAAATGTTGAGTGCTAATTAAAATAGTTTAAAAGAGGAATTGATATTCCTTTTTTAAGTTAAATAAAACGTAAATCGTGCTTAAGAACCCTTGACGATATATATATATATATAATATACTTAAGAAAAATAGAGAGTAGGAGATATAAAAATTATGGAGAAAAGAAATACTATATTATTAACTGTCATTGCTATAGCAACACTATTAGTAGCAGTAGTAGGAGCAACATTTGCATATTTTGCATCAACTATCGATAATAGAGCTAATGTTGGCGTAAATGTTAATACAAGTGGCAAAGCAGCCACATTTACATCTACTAGTACTGGTAATATAGAGATTAATGTTACCAGTGATTTAATGCAACAATCAAATGTTGATGAGGCAAATTCTAACTTAACATCAAATGCTAATATAAATGTTGCCTTAAATTCACCAAAGCAAGGGGAGTTAGTGTCTTGTTCATATGATTTAGTGTTTGAATGGGATGCAACCAGTCAAAGCAATTATACAAATGGATCTGATGGGTATCCAACGTTGGATTCTGATTCAACTAATGGCGTAGGCTCAAGTACTAATAAATATTATCCGAGTACTTACTATGTTAGAACAGGTTATAATAAAGGCGGAAGTAATAACTATGAAGAGTTGAAAGAACTTACGGTGTCTGTTGCATCTATGACTTATACTGGTGATAGTGGTGACAGAGGTGAGAGTGGCGATAGTTTACAAGAAAAGAATATTGATGAAATTTTGCCTAAAAATGTTGATGGTAAGAGTACTCTAGTTTTGCTTTCAGATACAATTACTACTGATAGAGAAAGCGGTGCTCATATAGATTATACTATTGAATTTAAATTTTATAATTTAAATAAAGACCAATCTCATTTAATGAATAAGCAATTTAACGGTAAAGTAGTAGTTTCAAACGTAGTTTGCTAATTAATATTAAATAGCTTAAAAGAGGAATTTATATTCCTTTTTTTAGTTAAATAAAACGTAAATTTGACTTATGATATCTTGACGATATATATATATATAATAAACTTAATAATAGAAAGATAGGAGAGAGATATAATATGGAAAAAAGAAATACAATATTATTAACTATAATTGCAATGGCTACATTAATGGTATCCATAGTAGGAGCAGCATTTGCGTACTTTGCATCAACTATTAATAATAAAGCTAATGTTGGCGTAAACGTAAATACAAGTGGAGAAGCATCTACATTTACATCTACTAGTACTGGCAATATTAATATCAATGTTACAAGTGCATTGATGCAACAGTCTAATGCTGGTGATGGAACCAACCAAACCCTTAATGGAGAAGGAGATGCTAGTTTAACATCAAACGCTACTATTAATGTTGCCCTAAATTCACCAAATGAAGGAGAAAATGTTTCATGTTCATATGATTTGGTATTCAAGTGGGATGATTCTAGTCAAAGCAATTATACAAGTGGAGAAGGCAATTATACTAGTTTAGGCACTGATTCAACTAATGGCGTAGGCTCAAGTACTAGTAAATATTATCCAAGCACATCTTACGTTAGAACAGGATACAACAAAAATGGTAGTGGTAATGACTATTCAGAACTGAAGGAACTAACTGTCGAGGTTTCATCTATGACTTATACTGGTGATGATGATGGGGCAGGTGTTAGTGGTCAAGATGTACAAGAAAAAAATATTGATGAATTTAAGCCAAACAATGGCAAAATAACGTTACTATCACATAAAATTACAACTGAAAAGGCTAGTGGCGCTCATATAGATTATACTATTGAATTTAAATTTTATAATTTAGACAAAGATCAATCACACTTGATGAATAAGAATTTTAATGGTAAAGTTACCGTAGAAAACGTTGAGTGTTAATTAATATTAAATAGTTTAAAAGAGGAATTTATATTCCTTTTTTTA
>CANRMZ010000147.1 GCA_947631885.1 uncultured Bacilli bacterium | reverse complement strand
ATGGTAATGTTGATCTTGCTCTAAAGAAATTTAAAGCAAAATTTGCTCGCAGCGGCGTCCCTTCTGAGCTTAAAAAAAGAAAGTGTTATGAAAAACCTGGCGTAAAGAGAAGAAATGAGAAAAAAGAAAACATTAAAAACTCTAGACGTAGAAATCATAACTAAGAGGTTTTGCAATGATTGATAAAATAAATGAAGATTTAAAAGAAGCAATGAAAAACCAAGATAAATTTACTTTATCAGTACTAAGAATGCTAAAGAGTGAATTTATCAATGAAAGCCGCAAGGGCAGCATGCACGAACTAACTGAAGATGAGACCATCAAGGTAATTAAGCATCAAGTTAAAGTTCGTAAGGACTCAATCGAAGAATATACTAAATACGGAAAGACCGATTTAGTTGCTGATCTTAATAAAGAAGTAGAAATATTAAGTAGATACTTGCCAGCTGAGATGAGTGAAGAAGAAATCATCAAAGTAATTGATGAAGTATTTGCTGAACTTAATCCAACTTCAATGAAAGATATGGGTCAAGTTATGCGTGAAGTTAGCGGCAGACTTACTAATGCCGATATGGCTTTTGTTAGTAAAACAATTAAGGATAGATTAAATTAATCTGTCCTTTTTTCATATAATTAATTGGTGATTATATGAACATCTTTAAGTCCTTAAGTAGTTTTTTATATGACAAGGAATATTTCATTGCCCTTTTTGAAAATGAAATATATATTTATAACTATTATGACATTATCTTTTTGGGAGAATCTAAGATTATTCTAGCCGTTGATAAATTTAAATTATCGATTAAAGGCCAAGATTTACTCGTAAAACAGCTCGATAAGAAAGAAATTTTAATCGCAGGCTTAATTAATGAGGTAAAAAAAGAATATGAATAGTTATTTATATATTAAAGTGGATAGTAATAGTAAGAATAATGTCATTCTTAAACTTAATAAGATTAATGTTAAAATTTATTCTTTAAAGGAAGATAAAGATAGCCTTATTATTAAAATATTAGCAAGTGATTATGAAAAAATAGATAAATATCTTAAAACAATGGAATTTAAAAAACTAAAATATACAGGACCATTATATTTCAAAAAAACTTTACAAAAATATAAATTTGTTTTGGGAGCCATAATCTGTGCCATGATCCTTGTTATTTTTTCTTCTTTTTTTATTGTGGATATTAAAGTGCTTCATAATAATGAAGAGTTAGTAGATTTAATTTTAGATGAGCTTGAAGAAAATGGGGTTAAAAAATTTCACTTTGCCAAAAGTTTTGATAGCATGGAAAAGATAAAGAACAAAATTAGGGATAATCATCTAGATAAAATAGACTGGTTAGAAATTACTAAAGTCGGAATGAAGTATGTTGTTAGAGTCGAAGAAAGAATCATTAATCCAGAGAAGAACGTAAAAAATTATTGCCATGTTTATGCATCTAAAGATGGGGTAATCACTAGTCTTAAATTAAAAGAAGGCGAAATGCAAATCGATTTAGGAGACTATGTTAAAAAGGATGATGTCTTAATAAGTGGCGATGTTCATTTAAATGAAGAAACAGTTAGTAATATTTGTGCAGAAGGAAGTGTTTATGCCGAAGTTTGGTACACAGTTAATGTTAAAGTCCCTCTTACTTATGTCGTTAAAGAAAAAACGGGAAAAACTCGTAGTAATTTAGTCATCAATTATGATGGGATAGATCATCAATTATTTAAAGATCGGTTAAATACTTTTACAACGTCTAAAAAAGAATTATTCAATCTTTTAGGAGTTAAAGTATATCTTAAAAAGGATGAAGAAATAAGAGAAACAAAGAAAAAATATACAATAAAAGAAGCCGAAGAAAAAGCCTTAAAAGAAGCTAAAGAAAAAATAGAGCTTACCTTAGAAAATGATGAAAAAATCATATCACAAAATGTTTTGCAAAAAACTATAAATGATAGTACAATTGATATAGATATATTCGTCGTCGCAGAAGAAAATATCGCAATACAAAAGGAGGCTAGGCTAGATGGTGATAGAATCACTTAAACAAATAATTAATACTAGTATGAATGCTATGTGGCCTTCGCTTGCAATTGTATGTGTAGCTTTAATTTGCGTTAGAATTGGCTATCTTAGAACTCATCGCGATCATTTTCATTTATATAGAGAGTTTTGGCTCATGGCGGCTTTAATATTATACCTTTTAAGGAAATAACGCGTTATGAACTTTCAAGTACGCAATTTTATATTAATGTCGTAGGTAATATTTTATTATTTGTTCCATTTGGCTATATTGTTGCTTCTTATATTAGACCTAAAAAAATCTGGACCAATATGTTAATTGCTATAATCGTCAGTAGTACAATTGAGCTTGTTCAATTTAGAATAGGTCGCAGCTTTGATGTTGATGATATTTTATTAAATACTTTAGGATGTATAATTGGCTTTTTATTTTTTGTTGCTTGGCAAGCTATTGAAAGACATTTGCCAGAATTTTTAAAAAGTGATTGGTTTAGAAATTTAGTTTGTTTTATATTTTTAGCATTATTAATTTTTG
>CANRMZ010000146.1 GCA_947631885.1 uncultured Bacilli bacterium | reverse complement strand
AAAATATATGATGAATAAAATCTTAACTAAATCTTAACTTTTTCTTAACCATTTTCTTAACCTTTTTAATATAAAATTTTATTTAAAAGGAGAATGTATTATGGAATATTTAATAAAAACAAATAATTTAACAAAAAAATACAAAAATTTTAAAGTATTAGATAATGTTAATTTGCATATTGAACCAAGTTCAATCTATGGTCTTATTGGAAAAAATGGAGCAGGAAAAACAACACTTATAAGAATTATATGTGGTCTTCAAGAACCAACAAATGGAAGTTACTCTATTTATGGAATATCTTTTAAAGATAAGAAAATTTATGAAGAACGAGAAAAAATAAATGCAATAGTTGAAACTCCATCACTAATACTTAATATGACTGCAAAAGAAAACTTAATTCATCAATATAAAATAATAGGTATGCCTAGTTTAGATGGAATAGATGAAATATTAGAACTAGTAAATTTAAAAGAATTTAAAAATAAAAAAGTTAGTAACTTTTCACTAGGTATGAAACAAAGACTAGGTATTGCTCTTTCTCTTGCAACAAACCCTGACTTATTGATTTTAGATGAACCAATTAATGGCCTAGACCCAGAAGGTATAATTGATATTAGAGAATTAATATTAAAGTTAAACAAAGAAAAAGGGATAACTATACTTTTATCTAGCCACTACCTAGATGAACTATCAAAAGTAGCATCTCACTATGGTTTTTTAGATAAAGGAAAACTTATAAAAGAGATTAGCGCTCAAGAACTAAATCAATACTTAAGAAAAAAAGTTGAAATAGAAGTAAACAATATTAAAGAAGCTGTTAAATATTTTGAAGAAAAAAATATTGACTACGAAGTTTTAAATAATAGTCTAGTTTACTTATATGGAAAAATTAATATTTCTAAAATTATATTAGATCTCGCTAAAAAGAATTGCTTAGTTAAAGATATAAAAGAAAAAAACGAATCATTAGAAAACTACTTTTTGAAAGTTGTAGGTGAAAATAATGACTAAACTAATACACGCAAATTTTTACCGTTTAAAGAAAAGTAAATGTTTTTGGTTTTTATTAGTTCTTATGTTTTTATCAGGTATTTATATTTATCTTAACTTTAATGGCTTTCATCCAGAAAGATGTGTTAACTGCAGTAACGAGTTAGGTAGTGTACTATTTCAGTTTGGAGTAGCTTCCTATATAATTTTACCTATATTTACAACAATTTTTATGGCTCCTCTATATGGGAATGGTATTATAAAAAATATGATAATTGTAGGCCACAAAAGAACTGATATATATTTGTCAAATCTATTTACTATAATTATTGTTAATTTAATATTTGCTTTATTCTTTCTTTTAGGAACAATTTTAACCTCTTTAATTTTTATCTCGGATATTACTATTCCAATAAATAAACTAATATTTTTAATAATAGACTTATTTTTCCTAATTATTAGTTATGCTTCATTATTTAACTTTATTGCTTTATCTTTTAATAAAATATCTAATATTACTGTATCATTTATAACAGTAATCTGGGGAATAATTACTTGCAGTAATATAATAGGAAAATATGAGACTTGTACGAGTAATAATTTATGTAATATATATGAATTTATTTTAAAAGTTCTTCCTATTGGACAAGGATTTTTAATAAGTAATCTAACTGATAATTATAAATTTTTGTCTATTTATTCACTAATATTTATATTTATAATTAACTACCTAGGTATATTCATTATAAATAAAAAACAAATAAATTAAAGAAAGGTTCTGATTCTATGTGTATTTATATTTTATTATTTTTTAGTTTTTTAATTATTATATATTTAATAATTAAATTAATTAGTGTTTATAGTTCAATAAAAGAAATTACAAAAAATTTAAAAAGAAAATCTAATATAAGTACCAATAATTTAATAACAACGTCTACAAATAATAAAACATTAAATACCCTAGCAAATGAATTAAATAAAGATTTAAAAGAGTTAAGAAAGTTAGAACTTGAATACAAAAATGGTAACAAAGAATTACAAAAAATAATAACAAACATATCTCACGATTTAAGAACACCTCTTACTGCAGTAAGAGGATACATTGATTTATTAAAAAAAGAAAAAGATTTAAAGAAAATAAAAAAATATATAAAAATAATAGATAAAAAATCAGAAGAATTAACAATACTAACCGAGCAATTATTTGATTATTCAAGAAGTCTAGATTTAAAAGATTCATTAGTTTTAGAAAGTATTTGTATAAATAACCTATTAGAAGAATTAATACTTAGTTATTATGATTTATTTAAAAGTAAAAAAATAGAACCAATTGTTAATATATGTAATAAAAAAATATACAAAACAGTTGATAAAACATTACTTAACCGAGTATTTGAAAACATCATTTCTAATATTCTTAAATATGCAAAAGGTAAAATAACAATTAGTTTATTAGAAAGTGGAGAAATAATATTTATAAACAAAACAAATAAATTTGATATAACTAGTGTTAATAAAATATTTGATAGATATTTTACTTTAGAAAATGGAAAAAAGAGTATAGGTGTAG
>CANRMZ010000145.1 GCA_947631885.1 uncultured Bacilli bacterium | reverse complement strand
ATTAAGACTCCTAGAAAGCCAAATTCTTCGGAAATGATGGAAAAGATAAAATCGGTTTGGGGTTCAGGCAGATAAAATTGTTTTTGAATTGAGTTGCCAAAACCAAGGCCAAATAAACCTCCGGGGCCTATAGCATATAATGACTGAATGATTTGATAGCCACTTCCTAAGGGATCTGACCAAGGATTAATAAAGGACACAATTCTTTTGATACGATAAGGGGCAATGATGATAAGACCAGTGACACCTAAAAGGCCTAAAATACCAAGATAAGCAAAAAAAGAAAGCTTTAAACCTGATATAAAAATGATACAGACAAGTGTTAATATTATTACCATGGCACTTCCCATATCTGGTTCTAAAATTATCAAAAGAAAAAAGACAAAGATAATAATAAAAGGCGGGAAGATAGTGCTGATTTTTCTTTCCAAAGGCTTCTTATTTTTGGCAAGATAGTTAGCTAGAAAGATAATTAAAGCTACTTTAGATATTTCACTAGGTTGAAGGCCAATCGGTCCTATAGAAAACCAACTACGCGAACCATTTCTAACACTTCCTATTCCAGGTATCAAAACCAAAATAAGTAGAAGTAACGATATAAATAGGATTAACTTTATTTTATCTTTATATATATGATAGTCTATTTTAGAAATAATAAGCATTACAATTATACTTACTATAATAAATATAAATTGATACTTAGCAAAGTGAAAACTATCATTAAATTTATACTTGGCCCAAATAGAACTAGCTGAATAAATCATAACCATACCAAATAATGACAAGAGAATAACCATTATAAATAGTAATTTGCCTTCTTTTTTCATGATACTTAATTTTATTTTTTTAACGGGTTATTTATTCCTTGAAAGTCCAAGATAAATAAATTATAATATTAGCCATAAGAAAAAGAGGCTAGTTATGGAACTACAAACAGCTAAGCAAATATGTAAACTAACAGATGAAGAATTAACTATGATGGTAAATAACGCGTTTTTAGCTCTTACTGATGGCAAAACCGAAGAAAAGAAAGCCACCTATATTTATGAAGCGAAAGGCTTTTTAAGTTCTTTTAAACACTGCTGCCAATATGATAATAATACGATATTTTTAAGTCTTTTAGATTTGTCTTTTTTTAATCCCTTATGTGGGGCATTATATACTTTTTATCCTAATATAGCAGAAGACGCTATGAAAGGTGATAACTTAACAGCTTTGATGAGGCTTGTTCCTATGCTTGCTAGTAAAGGATATAAAATTGCTATTCGTGATACATTTTATGATTTTGAGCTAACATCGGCTATATTAGATATTTTAAAATCCTACGGTTATGAAACAGATATAGTAGTTTTTAAAAATGGGCTATATAACGATAATATAAAAAATATTTATTGTAAAGCTTGTGACTTAGTAGCAGGATTTGAGGTTCCTGATACTAGCTTTCTTGTAATAGCAATGCAAGCTTTATTAAATTATCTTAAAAGCGGCTTAGCATCATCAATCTATATATGCGATGGAATATTCGATCAATTATATATAAATGATGCTGTAAATGGAATACAGACTAAATTTGTTATTAATAAGTTTACTGATTACTTTGAGCCAGAGTTCTATAGCCGTATTGAGGCTTTATCATATTTTATTGAGGAAAGAATATCCTACTTAAAAGATGATGATTACTTTATGCTCATGAAGGAAATTAATAATTTAAAACATAATTATTATAAGTCAATAGATATTGCTGTTTTGCCTCAAGATAAAGCTAGATAATCTTCTTGTAAAGAGTTCTAAAATAAGATATAATACAAAAGAAGTGAAGGAGAAAGTTTATATGAAAGAAAATGTTTTAGAAATAGAAATTAAACTTGCCAGTGAGTGGAAAGAAGCTCTTGATAAAGCTTATGATAAAAAGAAAAAAGATGTTAAGGTAGATGGCTTTAGAAAAGGTAGTGTACCTAAAGATATTTATATAAAGAAATTTGGTATTGAATCTTTATATATGGATGCTGTTGATTTTGCTATGCAAACAGCATATCAACAACTTTTAAAAGATCATAAAGATTTAAAACCTGCGATTGAACCAAAGGTAGATGTTACAGGCATTTCTGATAGTAATGTTATATTTAAATTTACTATTGTAAATAGACCTAAAGTAACTTTAGGAGCTTATACTAATTTAGGAATTAAGAAAGAAAAAGCTAAAGTAAGTGAAGAAGAAATCGATACGGAAATCGAAAATTTACGTAATCAAATGGCTGATTTAGTTGTTAAAGGCGACAATAGTGATATTGAAAATGGCGATACTGCGGTAATCGATTTCGAAGGCTATGTGGATGGTGAAAAGCTTGATGGTGGTTCTGCTGAAAATTATGCTCTTGAAATTGGTGCTCATTCATTTATCCCTGGCTTTGAAGAAGGTTTAATAAGTCATAAAGCCGGTGAAAAAGTAACATTGAATTTAAAATTCCCTGAAGATTATGTTGAAAATCTAAAAGGTAAAGATGTTAAATTTGATGTAACTATTCATGAAGTTAAGACCAGAGTTCTTCCTGAAGTTAATGAAGATTTCTTTAAAGATTTAGGCTACGACG
>CANRMZ010000144.1 GCA_947631885.1 uncultured Bacilli bacterium | reverse complement strand
CAGCTCCCACGACACCAAGATTTATTCCTCCGCCTCCTCTTTTACTTATCGAGGCTATAACATTTTCATTTTGCATTTTATCACCTTTTTCTATTAATATGTATGATGATAAAAACAGTTATATTCCTTAAAACATTTTATCGACATTCTTAGGGACTTTATCATTAACAATTTTTTCAATTATTTTCTTTCGTTTTTCACTGCTTACTTCTTTACCCGTTAAAGAAGATAAAGTATCTATTACTTCATTTAAGGTCTTTTCATCTTTCATATTGCCATTTTGCAGTTTTTTAGCAAGAGAAAGAATTGTATCCTTATCAACATTAGTCTTCTTTTCAACTTTGCCCCAGAAGCCATCTTTAAACATTTTAATCACCTATCATAATATATGCCCAATTTATTAAATAGGTTCGCATTAAAAAACTCTTCGATTAAGAAGAGTTATTAGCTAATTATTTTGCCAAAGAGCATGTAAATTGCAATAAGCATAAACAATAGCGTTTTCACGATATGGAAAGATAGCCTTAGGTTCATCACCAGGATTTAATTTGCTAATTATAGTTTCATTTCCAGATATTTGAGCAATAAATTCGATATAATGTTCTTTTGTCATAGGATGAGCTACTTCTCCTACTATAACTTCGTTTGTATCACCTACTTTATGACATACCGGAATATGTTTTTCGGTGGCAGCTTCTTCTGTACCGGGAACTAATTCCTTTAAAGTTTCACCACAGCACTCTAGAGTACTACCGCCATTTAAAAAGGTTACTACCTTTCCACAATTTAAACATTTATAAAATTTCATTTTAATTTTCCTTTCTTACAAAATTTTCAGATCCTACTCCACACATAGGGCATTTAAAATCATCTGGTAAAGTATCGCCATAATATACGTAGCCACATACCTTGCAAACCCATGCTGTTTTGCCTTTTTCGGTCTTAACTTTAATAAAGTCATCTTTATGATCTTGATAATAGCCATAGCTCATAGCTTCACCATCTTTATAAACATCAGCTTCAATTAGTTTACCTATAAATAAAGTATGAGTTTCATTTTCAATAACATCTACCTTCTCACAAAGCATATAGCCTAAAGAAGAATCAATAACTTTAATGCCTTCGACTTCATTTAAAGTAACTTTTTCAAACTTGTTAATATCTTTCATTGAATTAAAGCCAAATGTTTGAATGATTTCAGGATCTATATCCATGCCCAAAACCGATAAAGCAAAAGTATTATTCTTATGCATAAGTTTATTTGTATAATTTTGTTTCATTACGGCAACGGCGATTAAAGGATTATCCCCACCACTTACTTGACTTACGGCATCAACAACACATCCGCCACCTTTAGTAGTAAGCACATACATTCCTTGGGTTATTTTTCTCGTTATCTTTTTATTTTTCATAAGTACCTCCATCTATCAAAATTATAACATGCATCTTAAAAAGATATAATACTATAAAAAAAATCCCGTCTATATAATCACGGGATTTATATTTATTTTTCTTCTTTTTTAGTAGTTTTCTTTGTCGGTGCTTTCTTAGCTGCTGGTTTTTTAGGAGCTTCTTCCTTCTTATCAGAAGATCCTTCATTACCTTCTTTAATGATTTCTAAGGCTCTATGCATTGTCATATCGTATCTAACAATATCTAAAGAGCCATAAGCTTTAATTAACTCATCAACTGAGATGCCATAATTATCAGCCATTTCTTTAGCTTGTTTTTCAACTTCTTTATCAGTAAATTCAATCTTCTCTTTTTCAGCTATCTCTTCAATTAAATAACGATATTTAATTCTCTTGGTAGCTTCAGGAGTCATTAATTTATGTAAATCATCATGAGATTGACCAGTTATTTGATAATACTTTTCTAAATCCATTCCTTGCATCTTAAGTTGTTCTTCGTATTGATGCATCATATGATGTACTTCATCATCAATAATTTCATCATTAATATCAACGGTCATATTAGATGCCGCTTTTTCAAGACATTCATCAATAAATTTATCTTCTAAATCATGATTTTTATGTTCTTCAACTGGCAGTTGTAGATGTTTGAATATGTACAACACCCTGTCGCTTCCAATGCGTTTGAGAAGTGCGGTATAATCTAAGCACCAAGAAGAAAAGGGGTGAATTATGGTAAATAAAATTCATTTTGGAAAAAGGATATCTGCATTCAGACGTAAAGCGGGCTTATCGCAAACAGATTTAGCCGAAAAACTCGGTGTTACATCGCAGGCTGTTTCAAAGTGGGAGTGCGGAAATGCGATACCGGATATAGATATACTGTTAGAATTGTCACATTTATATAAGGTTACAATTAACGAGATGCTTGAAGATAGGGATCTGATTTACCAATTAACCGGCAAGGAAACCGGCCGTTCTGGAATAGCCTACTTTGTGCCGGAACAGGAATGTGATTACGATATCGAATGGGCAAATAAAATACGGAGTGGCAAATTGGTAAAACGTAATTGGGAATGTTCAAGAGCTGATAACGCCTGTATGGATGGCGTTGGAAAGCAGATTGCTTCTTGTGATGGAATAATTCTTGAAATCGGCGCAGGCCCCGGTGGTGGATATATGCCAT
>CANRMZ010000143.1 GCA_947631885.1 uncultured Bacilli bacterium | reverse complement strand
GGTAATAAAAATATTTACAATATTCTATCGGCCTGTGCTTTAGCTAGTGCCCTAGGGGTCGATGATAAAGCTTTAGTACGTGGTGTTAAAGAAATTAAACCAATTAGCCATCGTTTAGAGATTAAAAATGTTGGTAATATGACAATCATTGATGATTCGTTTAACTCCAATCCCGTGGGAGCTAAAAACGCCGTTGATGTTCTAGGACTATTTAATACGAAAAAAATTATTATTACACCAGGCATGATAGAAATGGGGCAAAAGCAAGACGAGCTTAATAAAACTTTTGGCACCCAAATAGCTAAAGTAGCGGATGAAGTTTATCTAATTGGCCCTAAACAAACCAAACCAATCTATGATGGCCTTACGCAAGAAGGCTACAAAGAAGAAAATATTAAAGTAAAAAATTCCTTTAATGAAGCCTTTAATGAAGTTAAAGCTTCCAATGGGAATAAAAATATAACAGTACTATTTGAAAATGATTTACCAGATAGTTATATGGAGGGAAAGTAAATTATGAAATTAAATATTGGATTTATCTTCGGAGGTAATTCAACAGAGCATGAAATAAGCATTATATCTGCCGTGCAAGCTATCAATAATATGGATACCGATAAATATAATGTTATTCCTATTTATCTATCTAAAGATAGTAAATTTTATTATAGTGAAGAATATAAAAAAGTAGAAGTTTTTAAAGATTTAAAAGCAGCCATAAAGCTTGGAACCGAAGTTTTACTTACTAAAAAAGATGGTGAACTTGTCTTAATTAAAGATTCATTCCCATTTAAAGTATTAAAGAAGATTGATGTAATGTTCCCTGTTTTACATGGCTATAATACCGAAGATGGTACAATCGCCGGCTTTTTAGAAATGCTTGGTGTTCCTTATTGTGAAAGTGATATTTATGCTTCAACCATCGGCCAAGATAAGATTTTACAAAAAATGGTTATAAAAGAATCTGGTGTAAGAGTATGTGAGTATCGATACTTTTATGAAAGTGACTACCAACAAGATCAAGATAAAGTTTTAAAGATGGTTATGGAAATACCTTTTCCTTTAATTATTAAACCATCCCGTCAAGGAAGTAGTGTAGGTATAGGTGTTGCTCATAATAAAGAAGAACTTATTAAGAAAATCGAAGAAGCTTTAGAATATGATGAAAAAATCTTAGTTGAAGAAGTAGTAGAGGACTTAAAAGAATTAAATATCTCTGTTTTAGGAGACAATACTTCATATGAACTATCGGATATTGAAGAAGTTTATGGTAGTGATGAAATATTATCTTATAAAGATAAGTATATGAGTGGCGGTAAGGGTGCAAGCAAAGGCATGGCTTCCACAGGTCGTAAGATTCCCGCCGATCTTGATAAAAAGATTAAAGAAGAAATGGAAGATATGGCTTTAAAAGCTGCTCGAGCTTTAAATATATCTGGTGTTGTTCGTATTGACTTTATGCTTGATCGCAAAACAAATAAACTTTATTTAAATGAACTTAATATTATACCAGGATCTTTATCTTTCTATCTATGGAAGACGAAAGGCCTTGAGTATAAAGACTTACTTGATAAGATCGTAAGTATTGGAATTAGAAAATTCCAAAATAAAGATAAGAAGCTATCTTCATTTGAAACGAATGTCTTAGAAAGCTTTAATGGTACTAAAGGCGTTAAAAAATAATTGACAAGAATATAAATATTTGATATGATTTTCCTCCTACCAAGGAGGGATGTTATGAATTATTTTCTAGTACTAGAAAAAAGGCCTAAAGATTTTATGCCTATTAATATAAGTATCCTTTCTAAAGATGATAATTATAACTATTCTTCTTTGCAAAGTATTGATGAATTTACAAGGAGATATACAGAAGAGGAAATAAGGGATTTAATTAAAGAAAATAATATTGTAACTGATGATTATTTAAATGGTACTTTATGTGTTATAAATGAAAATAAATATCGTTATAAATTATTTACTAAAGATATTAATATGAGTATGGATACTTTTTTAATAAAAAATATTAAGAATAAACAAATTATGAATAAATTTGTAAATATTTATATTAAATACTCTAATGATAATACAGCTTTATTAAAAGAAGCTATTAAAAATGAACAATTAGATGTAATATTACAGTTATTATTTTCCCTAGATTATGAAAAAATAAGAGGCATCTATTTTTACTTATTTGAGAATTGTAAGTAAAATAGATGTTTTTTAATTGTCACTTTACTTGAATATAATATAAATAGTAGATATAATATTATTAGAGGATTCTAGGTGATAATATGAAAAAGAATCAAGAAGTAGATAAGCAGAGTTTAAATGAACTTATTCATTTATCAAAAAACTTATTAAGAGTTTTTTATATAATGTTAATAATTTCTATCATATTTGTCGTATTTTTCCTTTGTAAACAAGCAGGTATTTTCCCTGCGATTGAAGGAATGCTTGGTGTTATATCTCCTTTATTTGTAGGATTTGTAATAGCTTGGTTATTCTATCCTTTACAAAAGAAACTCGTAAATAAGAAATTTAATAAAGTGGCAAGTGCTATTATGATCTTTATCTTCATTATAGCGATTCTAGCTTTCTTCCTATACTTCTTTAT
>CANRMZ010000142.1 GCA_947631885.1 uncultured Bacilli bacterium | reverse complement strand
GATTTAGGAAGCAATATCTTAAGGAAGGTTACTAATAGTGAAAATAAAAATTCTAATAAAAAAGATTCTCCGGAAGAGAAATATCCTAAAACATATAAGGCTTCTTTAATAGCAACAGGAGATGGTCTTTTACATAATGCGGTTTATTTAGATGCTTATGATCCTTCTACTAAAACGTATGACTTTTCATCACAACTTGAGTATGTTAAAGCTATAGTTAAAAATTATGATATAGCTTATTACAATCAAGAAACAACTTTTGGTGATCCTAATGACCAAGCTGTTTTAAGTGTCTTCCCAGGAACTAATAATAATCTACCGGGTTTTAGTTCTTATCCTTTATTTAACTCCCCTTCTGCTTTTGGTGATTATATGGTATCTACAGGATTTAATATGGTATCACTGGCTTCCAACCATAGTGCTGATTGTAGTGCTGCGGCAGACGTATGTATCACTGATTCCTATAACTTTTGGAAAAGTAAGGATATTGTATATGCGGGCTTTAAGCCAACTCCCGAAACAGATAGCTCCCAAAATTATATTATAAAAGAAGCTAATGGTATTACTTATACGCTTCTTAACTATACAACAAGTTTAAATGGTTTAGATGGTTATAATTCTTCAGGACTTATTAATGTTTATAATGAAGAACAAGTAAAAAAGGATATTGAAGCAGTTCGTGATAAAGTTGATGTTTTAATTGTTGCTATGCACTGGCATACAGGTCCTGAATACTCTTTTGATGTGACGGCAGAAAATAGACAAATAGCTACCTTTTTAGCTGATAATGGTGTTGATATTGTACTTGGTACTTATTCTCATGGACTTCAACCATTTGAGTGGATTGATGATACTCTTGTTTACTACTCTTTAGGTAATTTTATATCTAACCAAGGTGATATTATAGGAGATCCTAATTCTTTAGCCGATTACGTTGGTATTGTTGGCGTTCTTGCTAGTTTAGATATAACAAAAACTGTTCAAGAAGATGGCACAACAGATATTGATATCGGTAATTTAGGAGCTGAACTTATTTACACTTATAATAATAATCATAAAAATTATAAAGTTATTCCGTTTAGTAAAATGAGTGCTAAATATAATTCTCATTATCTTGATTTATATAACTTTTACAAAGATGTGTTTACTTCCCTTGATCAAAATATTAATATGGTTCCCGTAAATGCAGGCATATAAAAAGCGTTCTAAAACGCTTTTTTATTTTGAATTATATCCTATTTAGGAAACTTAAGAATTATTAAAGCTCCTAAACCAATTATAAGTACTACTAAAGCTACGACAATTATTATAAATTTTACGTCAAGCTTTTTCTTTGGTTTAGCCTCAGGAGTAGCTGGAGTCGGAGCTGGAGCTACAGGTGCTTGCGGTACAGCTACATTTGCGAGATTTTGCATAGCAGGCGCTTGAGGAGTTTGCATACCAGTATTAGGATCCATTGGAGCAGCTTGGACTTCAGTAGCACCAACTGTACTAGGCATTGGTGGCACAGGAGTTTCGACATTTTCAACTACCACACTAGGATTTACTGCTATATCTGTATTAGCCATTGGTGTTGCTACTTGTTCATTTGAAGCAACCGTACCTACTGCCGAAACTGGAGATGGAGCGTCTTTTACTAAGTCTTCAAGTACAACATTAGGATTAACCGCGATATCAGTGCTAGCAATTGGTGTTGCTACTGCTTCACTTGCAACCGTAGATGTTAAAGGTGCTGGTGGATTAACAGGCTCTCCACATGCTGGGCATATAACATCTGTAGGATTTAATACATTACCACATTTTTTACAATTCATTTAAGTTTTACCTCCTTGAACAATATAAAACATCGTCTATTATTAAATTAAGTATAACACAACTTGACACATGAAAAAAGCCTTCATTAAATTTACTTGACAAAAAAAGAGGCCTAGCCTCTTATATTACTACTCCGCCAATAATGATGGCTAATAAAATATATAGAATTAAAACAATGAAGAAATAGTTAGCGAAGCAATTATTATTGCCTTCATTATTAGAAGAATTATTTTTGCAACAGCTCATAATTTACCTCCTTAAATATAAGCTCCAACGATTATTATAAGTAGTATAAATAATACTAAAATAATCGCAGCACCTACACCAGCTGAACATGAATTTTGCATTTTCATTCCTCCTTTTTCTATTCATATTATTTAATGCGAAATATTTTTAAAGGTACCATTTTCTCATAAAATTCATTGTTTTTTGATATTTATATTGCTATAATAGAGGTTATGGAGGAAATATTAATATGAAAAGAAAAATGGCAGTTATAGGTTTATGTACCCTTCTAGTTGCTGGTTGTGGTAAGATACCTACATTAAAAAATGGTGAAGAAGCAGTTGTAACATTTGAAAATGGCGATAAAATAAGCGTTGATGAATTATATGAGAATATCAAAAATGATTATGGTCTAAGTAGTTTGGTTACATTAATAGATACTTATGTATTAGAAAAAGAATTTTCTAGTTATAAAGATGAGGCTACTCAAAGAGCAGAAGTTTATATTAATTCTGCAACTCAAGTATACGGCGTTGATGCTGATACCCTAGCTACTCAATATATGGGTCTTTCAAATGAAGAAGCTTTA
>CANRMZ010000141.1 GCA_947631885.1 uncultured Bacilli bacterium | reverse complement strand
CCGTTTGTCAGATGAAGACAGCATACCAAAATAAACGTTTACATCAAAACGATCATATACCGCTTGAGGAACATTAAATATTCCCGCAATATCAGCACTATTTTGCGTAGCTAAAACATAAAAATCACCAAAGTTATGTGTAGCCCCTGTATAACTTATTTGTCTTTCAGCAAAAAGCTCTAAAAATGCAGATTGAAGCTTACCACTAGCTCTATTAAATTCATCAATATGTAAAAGAGAAAAATCAGGTGTAGCTATCAACTCTTCTTGCACATCACTAGGAAGTAAGTCTGATGTAACAGAAATTTTATTTTTCTTAAAAGAAGTACCAATATAGTTAGCTAATGTGGTTTTACCTGTACCAGTATTACCCGTTAGTAAAATTTTACTATTTTTATCACACAATAACGATGAAGTCACAACTTTTTTAACTTCATCTTGTCCTACTAATGCATCATCTAAACCAGCATAAACGCTATCATATATATGCATTACATTTTTTATAACTTCTCTATTAACCATTACTAAAACCCCTTGCCATTAAAACTTCCGCTAGTATAACATGAAATATATTAAAAAGCAAACTTTAAGCCAAAAAAAAATCATCTTATAAAAGATAATTATTTATTTTCGGTATTTCCCGTAACATTCATATCTACTTTGTCAACACATTTTCCTTCACCAGGTTTTTCGCCTTCAGCATATTCCTGATTAGACCACGAACATGATGCTTTTGTAAGGGCATCGGATAAATAACCGCCTAAAAAATTAACTAAAGCTATAGCAATAACACTTATGAGAGCAATAATTAATATATATTCTACTAAGGCTTGACCCTTATTATTCTTTATCATCATATCCATACTCCATATTCATTGTAACATTTATTTAAAAACTTTGTCAATCACTATCACAACCTGTATGTCATTAAGGCACAAAAAAACTCTTCGCTAAGAAGAGTCTTTCTAGTTACTAATTTAAAGCGTCTTTTAGTTTGCTTCCAGCTTTAAATGAAGCAACAGTTTTTGCAGCAATTTTGATTGGTTCCTTAGTTAAAGGATTAATGCCTTCTCTAGCTGCTCTTTTTTTAGCAGAGAAAGTACCGAAACCAACAAGGGCAACCTTTCCGTCTTTCTTAAGACCAGAAGTAATGCCATTGATGCAAGCATCTAATGCACGAGCAGCGTCAGCTTTAGTTAAGCCAGCCTCTTTTGCAATAAATTCTACTAATTCAGTTTTAGACATGTAACTTACCTCCTATACCTCTATTATAAGGCCCATTGTCCTTACATATTAAGCCTATCAAAAAATGATTTGAAAAGCAATATAAAAAAGCACAATTTGCCCATTTTTTGTGCTTTCTTTACTTTTATATGACAAAAGCAATTAGGTTATTTGCGCCTTTATTGACGATTTTCGTAACGGTGGATGATAGCTTGTATCTAGTATTCTCTGGCATTAAGGCAAGTTTAGCTTCAATACCCTCTTTAACAATTTGCTCTAAACTACGGCCGAATATCTCACTTTGCCAAATGCTATTTTTATCATTTTCATAGTCTTTCATAATATAATCGATTAATTCTTTAGATTGTGCTTCACTACCAATAATAGGCTCAAAAGTAGACTCAACATCAACTTTAATCATATGGACTGATGTAGCTTTAGCTTTAAGTCTAACCCCAAATCTAGTTCCTTGTTTAATAATCTCTGGTGTTTCTAATCGCATATTTTTAATTGTTGGATAAAGGATACCATAGCCCGTATTATTAGCCATTGTAAGGGCTCCCTTGATATTTTTAAGATCTTCTTCTCCACTTTGATAAGTAATAAACATATTAAGAAGGGATGATTTACTTAATTTTTCTTTACCCATAGCTTCAGCAAGAACCTTTTGATATAAATCTTCTGGAGCCTCTAAGTTAAGAGTAACTTCTCCCGTAGCAGTATCAAACTTACTAATATAACTTTTAGAGATATACTCACTTTCTTCGAAGTAACTTACCATTTTATCAACGTCTTTTAATTTATTAACACTTATGATACTTTCTCTAATTTTAGATATATAATGTCTTTTTATTTCATTATCATCAGGTAAGACATTAACCCAGGCTGGAATATTAATACTTATATCGGATGCACTAAACTCATATAAAGCCGTTTTTAAAATATCGTTTATTTCTCTTTCATTAATATTTTCAACACTACATAGAATAACTGGTACATCATATTTTTCTTCAAGTTCTTCCTTAATCTTTTTAGCTTCCATACTTCCTGGATCTTTTGAGTTTAAAACGATAATAAATGGCTTGCCAATATTTTTAAGTTCATTTACGACTTTATCTTCTGCTTCAATATAGTTTTCTCTTGGAATTTCCGTAATTGAGCCATCAGTTGTTACTACAATCCCGATTGTTGCATGATCATTTATTACTTTTTGGGTACCTATTTCGGCAGCTTCTGTTAAAGGAATATAATCTTCATACCAAGGACACTTAACCATTCTTGGATTACCATCTTCATCTTGGAATCCACCTGCCCCATTTACAACATAACCTACGCAGTCTACTAAAGTAATATTAGTCGTAAATTCATCTACCTTAATCGTAGCTCCTGAAGATGGCACAAATTTAGGCTCGGTAGTCATAATCGCCTTACCTTGAGCACTTTGTGGTACTTCATCTAAACATTTTTTCTTTTCATATTCATCTTCAATATGAGGAACAACTAAGTTTTCAATAAATCTTTTAATAAAAGTGGATTTG
>CANRMZ010000140.1 GCA_947631885.1 uncultured Bacilli bacterium | reverse complement strand
ATGTAAATATAAACCGGTAAAAGAATCATAATAATCAGTAATAAATTTATTAATTATTTTCTTATATTTATCCTCAACATTTATTTTACTAATGCTAGCAATATCGACATAATAATACATCCGTAAAAGCTGTATTACTTTCTTGTCTAAAATAAGCTCTCCTTGATAACAATTTTTACAAATAAGTCCTCCATAGGAAGCATCAATTGTTACAATTTCGGTTTTATTGCCACATCTAATACACTCATCTAAATTAAGTCCAACACCCAAAAGAGGAAGACATTTAAGCTCTAAAACATTAGTAATAATCAAAGGATCTAATCCTTCCTCAATTTTAATAAAGCTTTGTAATAAATCATCTAGAACATTTTCTTCTGACTCTCTTACAACTTGAGATACTAATTCACATAGATATGTAGCATAGCTAATTTTAGTTAAATCATTATGAATTTCTTTCCACATATTCTTTACGTCAACACTTTTTAAAGTTGAAAGTTTGCCATCTTTATAATAAATCGAAAAGATGCCATATGTTAAAATTTGAGTTGATGCTCTAAGGGAAGATTTCATACTTTTAGCCCCTTTACACATAATGCCAATTAGTCCTTTTTCTCTTGTCAAAACATTTACAATTTTACTACTTTCACCATATGGTGACTCACTTAATATTATTCCCTCGACTTCTATTAACATAATGCATATCTCCGATAATATTATAACATGCCTTTTTAAAACAATTTAAAATATTTATAATAATTTTCTGTCATAATTAATCCACTTATAATAATTTTGTTATTAACTATTTCATTGATTTTACTTACGTAACCTTCAGGTACTACTTTACCATCTTTTATAACAAATTTATTTTCTGCTGAAAAATAAGTTCCATAATCACTAACCCATGAGCCATTACCAAATATGGCTAATCCTGGCGAAGTACTTAAAATATCTTTACCAACGATAAGTCTAGAATCATAATCTAAACCAAATACATTATAAATTGTAGGTAAAACATCTATTTGACTACCTACTTTATCAATTTTAATAGTACTCATATTACTATTCCATAAAATAAAATTACTATGATCTATTTCTACTTCAAAATCTTTGGAACTTTTAGTAATACTATTAATATCTTCTTTTGGTAGCAAGTATGGATAATGATCTCCTACCAAAGCGATGACAGTATCATCAAGTTTGCCGCTTTCTTCTAGCCTTTGGATTAATAATTCTAATGCTCGATCTAGTTCAATTTGACTAGCTATATAAGCTTTGGCATTTTCAGTATAATTTAGATCAGCAACTAAGTCTTTATTTTTTAAACTTATTGCACTACCGTCCCATGTATATCCACCATGGCCACTTACTGTAACATAATAAGTTAAAAATGGTTTATCACTATTAATATAATCATTAACTGTCGAATCAATAAGTTCAATGTCACTTTCGGGCCAAGAATCACAGTTAATTCTTTTTTCTAGCCCATTACCACAACCTAAATAATTGGTAAAGCCCAAAGATGCTAAATAAATATTACGATCTTGAAATGTATAGGTATGATTATGATAAGCAAAGGTATTATAGCCAGATTTTTTAAACATATTAGCAATACCAAAAGGATAACTATTTTCCCCGCTTTTCCATGGTGCTAAAAAGCCTGCAGAAGCCACTAAACCAGTAAGCTCTTGAAACTCTCCACCTATGGTACTACTAATTGTCGGTGTATAAAAATTAGAGAAAACAAAGCCATTATTAACTAGCTTATATAAAGTTGGTGTTATATTTTTATCAACAGCCATTTCATTGAAACTTTCGGCCATAAATAAAATCAAATTTTTTCCCTCAAACATATCAGTATATTTATTTTTCATTGTACCTGAATTGTTTTTAAAATACTCATGCATTTTTTTAATGGTTCCCGTACTTTCATTTATTAATTTATCAAAATCAATATCAAGAATATTATAATCATATTCTTCAGGAATCTCTTCACCAGCCTCTATAGATTCATTTTCATTATCTAAAATTGTGAAATCAACTTTCGTATTATAACCATCAATATATCTTGCCAAATCAATAAACATGGTATGAACTACCCCAAGTCTTTTTAAACTCAATTCATTATTATGAACATTATAAAATAAATTATAAGCAGAATAATCATCATTTTTATTAATGTTCAAGCTAAGTAAAAAAAGGCCATAAGTTCCTAAAGATATGGGAATGAAAGCTAAAATTTTGGGTAAAGGTATTTGCCTTGTTTTAATTCTTCTACTAAATATAGCCACAAAGATAACCGGAACTAGAATTATTAATATATAGATAGAATTATTAAATATCAGTTTCAAAGAATCTTTTGAGAAGTCGACAATTTGATCAAAAGCTCCTAGAAGAGAAAAATCAAAATAAAAATTAAAAATATTATTCATCACAATTTGAACAATATAGAATAATGAAATCATAAAAATGATTAAACACATTAATATTTTGTTCATTTGGTCCGAAAATAAAGATGTTACAAATTTACAAACAAGCGCCATAGCAATAATAAATAAAAAATTATTTATTAAGTTCCAAGACCATAAGCACCCAGCAGTTATTTTAAATATAACCTCAAAATAAGTAAAAATTAATATATAAATTATTAATGAATTTATCCTTCCGGGATACTCTTTTATTTTCATATAAACCACTACTATTAAAATTATAGCACGTATAATACTGACTAGTAAATTGATGAATTTGCAAATCATTGATTTACTAGTATAATAATTTT
>CANRMZ010000139.1 GCA_947631885.1 uncultured Bacilli bacterium | reverse complement strand
CATTATAATGATGCCCTAAGTTGTAGTAGTATTAAGCTAGAAACTCCCGAAGAAGTGGTGACCCCTAAACCTGTCGAAGAAACGAAAGAATATGATATTAATGTCATATTAGATAAGGCAAAGGGTGAAAAGGTCGAAGATTATAAAGAAGATAGATCTAAAAAATTAAGAGATACGCAATTTGATATTTTAAATAATTTAAATATTGATCCTAAAGATTATATTGAGGACTATGAAGAAGATGTTCCTAAAGATGATGCTGTTGACAAAACGGGAGCATCTGAAGATTTACAAAAGCTAATTGATACCATTACTTTAAATGAGAATGATATTAAAAAAGAAAAAATCAAAGTTGAAGAAAGTGTAACTGTAAAAGAGACTGAAGAAGATGATGAAGAGTCTTCGGGAAATCCTTTAGATATTTTCGAAGACTTAAAGGGTAGTGAAAATACTACTGTTCTCGAAGGACTTCAAGAAAAGACCGAAAAAATGATTGAAGATATGCAAAATGCCACTGGTACTGTAAAACCGATAGCCAAAGAAATTAAACCGGTTAAGGAGAGCGCACCTTCTTCACTAGATAATACTTTCTTTACTAAAACTAATAGCTTTAAAAAAGAAGACTTTGAAGAGTATGAAGACTTTAAAGATGTTAATAAATCACCAAGTGTCTTCGTTAAGATTATAATTGCTATTCTTATTTTAGTGTTTATTGCAGGAGTAGTTATTTTAGTAAAACAATTTATATAAAATCATATAATTTTAATATGAAAGTAAGAGAGAAAATTAAAAGAAAAGTTTTTTATCTATTAACAGTTCTTTTAATTTTTTTATTGACTTTAATTTTATTAAATATGTATGCTCAAAAAAGTAATAATAGTATTTTGATTTTAGCTAATCAAACCTTTGAAAAGAATATTTATAATGCCTTAAATAACACTATCCAAAAAACTATTGAAAATGATTTAGAGGATATTTTGAAAATCAATAAGAATTCTAATAATGAGATAGTGTATATTGATTATGATTTAAAAAACACCTATGCTTATTTAGAAAAAGCTACTAAAATAATTAAATATAAGTTAAATGAAACTGATAATTTTATTTTAACAGTTCCTTTTTTAGCGGGTTCAAAAATAGCTCTATTAAATAACTTTGGTCCAACACTTAGTATTAAGATAAATTATATTAATGCCATCCTTACTAATATTTATACTAAAGTTACTAATTATGGTTTAAATAATGCCTTGGTTGAAGCTTATATAAGAATTACGATTGATGGTCTTATTACAACGCCTATTACAGAGAAGAAAACAAGTGTTAGTTATGATTTTTTGATATCTTCAAAATTAATAAATGGTAAAGTGCCAGGTATATATGGTGATTATCTAACCTCTAATAGTTCACTTTTTGATGTTCCAATTGATTAGTAATTGTGATATACTTAATAATAGGTGAGAGTATGGAAAGTTACTTTGCTAGTACTGTATTAGGTGAGTGTATAAGCAAATACTTGAATAGTAAGAATAATCCCGAGGGAATTTTATATAATTCCTTTTTTGTCGTAGTTGTTCGTTTACTAGTCCTTATCTATGATGAATTAGATATTGTGACTCCATATAATACGGGAAGTGAAGAATTATTAAACTCTAATTTAGCTAAATATGGCTTTGAATATGAGAACATAATAAATTTTAAAGCAGCCTTACAAAGATATAAATTAAATCCAAATCAAGTGGATTATGTAGCTATCGAAAAATATTTGATTGATATGTTTACTAAGAAAAAATTAACATTAGATTTAAAAGAAGAAGAAATACAAAGCTTTAGAAAATTGGTATCATCTCCTGAAGCTAATAATGCCCTTATAATATCTGATAACTTTATGATGACTAAAGACCCATGTGAGATAATAAACTATTTTGATGAAATGATGAAAGATAATCAAAAAGTAGTTATTGCTAAGGCTAAAGAGCTTTTGAATATGGGAGCATATCAAGCTTTAAATTATTCTCTTGATGATATAAATGCTATGTCTGCTGAAGAAGTAGAAGCTATAAATAAACAAGTATATGCTCATTTTAATATTAAAGATACAGCAATTAACAAGAAATATCTTTTAGATAAAGCTGTTTATGATTTAAATCATCCAATTCCTGCATATTCTACTGGCAATGGATTTGTTGATATGTTGTTTTTCTTATCCATTCTTGCTACAATAGTCCTAGTTATAGCTGTTGTAACTATATTCTTATTATAGGGGGATACATGATTAAATTAAACGATATTGACTATGAAGTAGTTAAGAATGAAAAGGATGCTATTGATGAAGAAGTTTTAAAAGAATCTGTAACGGATTACTTTAATGATTTTGATTATATAGTAGGGGATTGGGCTTATGGAAAACTTCGCTTAAAAGGTTTTAATGAAAAGAAAAATAAGAACTTTAAACCGCTTAACGATTATAGTCAAGTTGATAAATATATTAAAGATTGTTGTGCCTATGGGTGCAAGTATTTTATTTTGAAAAAGATTGAAAAAAAATAACAGCTTTGTTATAATTAAAAAGAATAGAAGAAGGGATTGATTGAAGTGGGCAAAATTAAAATTAATTTAGTAAGTGGGACAACTCTAGAAAAACCATTAATATCATGTTTCAAAGGAACTAATGCTAATTACATTGTTCTTGATAATGAGTCTAATGGTTCAATGGGGTTGCCAATTATTATTATAAGTAAGCTTAATGGTACAAATTTAGAAAAAATTATAGATCCAAATGAATGGGGAGCTGTTAAAGAAAATTTAAGAACAATTATAAG
>CANRMZ010000138.1 GCA_947631885.1 uncultured Bacilli bacterium | reverse complement strand
TTTATTATACCGCTTATAATTCCGCAGGAGATATTGAAAGAAAAATCGCTGGCAAAGATGTTAAACAAGGTGAATTAAAAACTTATGCCGAAGTAACAATCAACCTTTTAAAGAAAATAAATACGTCAGATACAAGATCTTTTCAAAGTGAAGAAAAAGTAGTAGATAGGGTTTATGATCTTGCTTATAGCATTATTAAACTTGAGTTATTAACCACGGGTAAAAGTGATGTTTTAGCGTGGGTTAGAACTGAAAGCGTTGCTGCGAATCTTATTGATACCCGTATTTTTGAAGATATTGCTACGATACCTACAGATTCTAGTGTATATGCAGATATCAGAAATATGCTAGCTAATATTAATACCAATCCAAATGCTAAAAAAGCTGATTCAATAAACTTAGGTTTAAATTATACAGCTTTAGATGAAGGCCTTATATTATTTTTAGCTCTTCAAGACAGCCAAAATGTTGAAAGAATTGAGGCTTCCTTATTTCAAACTATTAATGAATTACTAGAGTCTGAAAAAGAAGAAAAAGATCAGGAGACTAAAAATAACGAAATTAAATCTGGTATCACAGATTTTACAGAAAAGATTCGTAATGCTAGGATATATAAACAAATAGCTTTAGCCCTTGGTTTAATTGGACTTTTAGTAGGAATTAAACATGGAAGTGAAGCTCTTGCCAAAACTTTTGGCCATAATGAATTTAGAACAAGATTAGATTATTATTCTTCAGAACAAGGGGAACTTCCGGAGTATCCTGAATATATGAAAGGTATCAAAAATAATTCCCAAACAACTCTTAAAGCTTATGGTCTTTGGAACAAAGAAAAGGTTTTTTATGGTGATTATGAAAGAGAAGTTGTGGTTTTTGATTTATCAGGAATTGATCTTGAAAACCTTGAAGACTTTGCTTCAATAGATTTTAGTAAGCTAACTGCGAAATCAACTACAATTGAGACCGCTTCTGAACTTGATCCAAGTATGATATATGATGAAGCTATAGTAGAAATAACTAGACTTATACAAGATCCTAACGACAAAATTTTTATCCCCAATGAAAGTGCTCAAGATATTTTCTTGACTGTTATATCTGTAGTAGAGGCCGCTTTAGCAACTGTTGGTGGGGCCTTAATAGTAGCTAGTGCTATTAAGAAAATAAAAGAAAGATTTAAAAATGGCTCATTAAGAAAATCTGAATTAGCAGCTTTAAAAGAGGGATTATTACGTTATGAAGAATTAACTACTAAGAATAGTGAATTTAGAAAACGTTTTATTGAAAGCTATCAAAAATATTCTCATATTATTAAAAACGCTAGCTTAAAAGAAGAATGTGAAAGCATCTTGCAAAGAATAAAAAACGATTAATATATTTACATAACCCTTTACAAAGGGTTTTTTTATGCTTTAAATTATGCTAAAATTAAAATGGTGAAGATAATGAAGAAGAATGAAGCTCATCCTATAACCATAAAATTTTTTAAGAATAAAACGCAGGCTTTTATATATATGATATTGTTTTTTATCTTACTCGGAGGCTTTATTTATTTTGGTAGTAAAGAGTATAAGACTAATGATAATGATAACGAGAAATTTACTAGTGAACATACAGGAGCTAATACTAATAATGTCTTTAAATACATTAATGTTAAAGAAGCTTATAACCTTATAAGAAGTGATGATTGCGTTCTTTTTATAGGTATTCCTAATAATGAAAATGTTACTTACTATGCTAATGTTTTAGATGATGTAGCTAAAGAGTTAAAAGTAAGTACTATTAACTATTATGATATCAAAGAAGATAGAGATAGTAGAAATGCTACTTATGAAAGTATAGTTAACTATTTTGAAAAGTATATAACTTACACCGATAGTGATGTTCCTGATTTACATGCTCCAACTTTGATTGTTAAAAAGGGAGGAGAAGTACTATTATTTGATGATGAAGAAGCTTTTAGAAAAGGCAATGTAGCTAATAAAGATTATTGGGCTAATATTACTAGCGATAAAAAGTTCACGATATATAGTGCTTTATCTGACTTTCTTGGAAAGGAAAATGAATAATGGAAGAGCATAATGGTATAAAATTTGGTATCTTTGGGGTTATAGTTTTAATTATTGCTATTGGAGGTTTTGTATTAATGCGGCAAAGCGAAGATATAGGCAAAGATAATAATACTACCAATAAAGAAGTTGAAAATAAACGTAAAGATATCAGAATTGATAAAGATAAAGAATATATTTATTTTTCTGATTATGAAGTATATGAAGAAAAACTAGATATTGATTTTGAAAAAGTAAATATTAATTTCAAAGATGATAATAATATTGCTAAAACTTTAAATGATGAGAATGCCTCATTTAAAGCCGGTATTAAAAAAGAAAATGATGAAGAAGATGTTCCATATGATAAACTAAGTTATGCGCAATATTCTAAATATGAAATTTATACTTATGGAGATTATGTAAGTCTTTTAGTTAAATATTATACATTTACAAACGAGGACTTTATATCATTTACTTCTTCAAAAGCATATGTATTTAATATAAATGATGGCTCTTTAGTATCTAATGATGAACTTATGAAGGCTTATGATATTAATACAGTGAATATAAATGCTAAAATCAAAGACTTTGTCGAAGGCCAAGATTTACTAAAAGAAGGCGAAAAATTAGATGCCGATGCTTCCGTAAATGCCAGCAGTGGTAATAATCTTGTACTATACGTAGATAAGCTAGGAAATCTGAATGCTTCCATTCTTGTCAAAAGTGATAAAAAAGATTATAATGATAATGTGATATTGAATTAAGGAGACTAACTATTAAAAGTCAAGACCTTTTAATAGAAAGTTATAAATTGGAAAGAAACCCATGCCAAAAAGA
>CANRMZ010000137.1 GCA_947631885.1 uncultured Bacilli bacterium | reverse complement strand
GTGATCCGGATTTTATCGCAGAACATCAAAAGTATCTTGAAGATATTATCTTTTTGTGTGAAACAGAAAAGCGAGGCATCAAATGAATATAATTGATTATTTAAATAGCAAAAAGAAAACTCCAGAAGAAGTATGTCCTAAGCTTTATGCTGGAATAACATTTCTCGATTCTTTCTTTAATGACTTTAAAGATCCTTTAAGAATTATCGCTAAAACATCAATAAAAGATTTATGCCTTGCATATTTTACTTGTGTATCAGCGAAAAACTATGATAGTTTTATTCTCTTGGTCGATAAATATGATGATTTATTTGCAGATGAGAATGTTGATTTATTTGTAATATTATTAATTTTATGTACTAATAAAGAGTTTGTAAGTTCCTTTAAATCTGGTAAGACAGATAAAGATAAATTAAAAAAATCTGTTGCAGAGATGGCTGCATCTTATAATATTCCTAAGCAAGCAGGTATTAAGTTTATATTTAGATTTATCAGAAATATAAAAGATATAAATACCTTTATAACGATATTTCAAAAAATTAATTTTCGGATAGATAATGCTGCGGAATTAATAGCAATTATTTATACTCATGATGATATCCGAAAAACGCATGAAGATTATGGGGCTGATGGGGAATTTGATGAAGAAGAATTTGACGAAGAAATCATGGAGGCGGAAAAGGATATTGGTAATATCCGTGAATGCTGTGGTTACTTTAAAGAAGTCTATACTAATAGCCGTAGAAAATATGCTGATGAAATAAGAAAGATTAATCTATATAACAATACTATACAAAAAATAATTGATATTCTTAGGAAAAATCCTAGTTACCTAAAACCTGATGTTATGGATAGTATATTATCTTTAGAAGTAGATGATGAAATAAAACATACGATATTAGACTATATTTATACCCTTAACTCTAAATCAGAAAGAGAAATAATAAAATCGTATGATAACTTTATAATTGGCTCGCGAAATGCCTTAAAAGATATTCTAAAGGACTATAGTATTAATATCTATAGTTTATCCGGTGAAGAAGTTGAAGCATTATGTAAAATGCGTAGTCTTGAGTTAAGAGGTATTTTAGAATTCTTCTTTAAATTTCAATTACCACTTCCTAGCATTTTAAATATTGTTTCATATGATGTAGGCATTATCGAAAATGTAACGAGTTTTTTACAAAATGGAATATTAACTTCCAATTTTATTGCTAGAAATCTTCGTATTTTAGAAAAAAATAATCTCGAATATAAAATGCTTGTTGCAAATTTAGACTTACTTGCAAATAATGATATTAATATAAAAAATTATCCTAATAGTCTAGATGTTTTATTAAGTGATATATCTTATTCTCTAATGCTTTTAACAAGATATGGCATTAGTATAAATAATAAAACTAAAGACATCGCTTTTCTAAGTGGTCCAATGCTTGAAGATAAACTTGATCTTCTTTTAGAGTGGGGTAAGGATGTTACTGGTATGGCAAGTTATGATGAGTTAAATGATACTTATGAAGTTTTATTTTTTAAACTATTATCATCATCTTTAGGCTTTGAATATAAACCAGATACTTTTAGTATATTTGTGCCTGGTGATTTAATGCCAAATTCTGATATTCTTGTTCCTCATGACATAGCAGAAAAATTTAGAAGTAATATATCCTATAGTAATCTTCCAGAGGAATTTAAAGATTATCTAATAAACCCTAATACATTATCTTTTAATGGGGTATATGCTTCCATTCATAGAGTATGTAAAAACCTAAGTGTTATCGATGCAAGTGATAAAGAGCAATTTTTCTATGCTATTATTTATCATGGTCATTATAATTTAAATCAAATTAATCTTATTAAAGAGGAACTTGAAAAAGCTCTTAATAGAGCATAAAAGATTTGAAAGTATCCTCTTTTTTTGCTACAATGAAAGTATGAATATAGAGTTAGGAAATAACACTATTTTAGTCACGGTTGTATATAAGAATAACCGTAATATGTATTTTCGCTTTAATGAAAATGCAGATTTAATTGTGACTTGTCCTAAGGGCACCTTAGATGAAGAAATCGTAAAGCTTATTAAAAAGAACGAATCTTCACTACTTAAGATGTATAATACGGCTTTAGATAAGAAAAACTATAATGAAAAATTCTATCTACTAGGTAAAGAATATAAAAGAGTTTTTGATGATAAATATGATGAAGTTAAAATCGAAGGGGATTTTATCTATGCTAAAGATGATATAGCTTTAGAAAAATATGTTAAAGATAAATATACGGAAGTATTTACTAAAGAAGCAGAAGCTTGTGCTAAATGCTTTAAAAATTTGCCTGAGTATAAATTAAAGTTTAGATTTATGCGTACAAGATGGGGAGTTAATAACTCAAGGGATAATAGTATTACTTTAAATACGGAACTTATTAAAAAAGATGAAAGATTAATAGATTATGTCATTATTCATGAAATGGCGCATTTTTATGAACACAATCATTCTAAAGATTTTTGGAATATTGTATCTTTAGCATGTCCAGATTATAAAGAAAGGAGAAAAGCACTTAGAAAATGAAAATAACCAGTACGAGCAATGAAAAGGTTTTAGCATGGGCAAAACTTAAGATGAAAAAGTATCGGGATATTGAAAATACTTTTTTAGTCGAAGGCGATAATCTAGTTAACGAAGCCCTTAAAAAAGGAATTGTTAAAGAAATTATTGCTACTTATGATACGATGTTTGATGTGCCAAGTTATGTGGTTAATGAAAAGATAATGACTAAACTTTCTATGATGGTTAATCCTCCGAGTATAATGGCAGTATGTAGTTATATCTTGCCTGATAATATTGAAGGAAGGGTTTTACTCCTTGATAGAATACAAGATCCTGGTAATCTAGGAACAATTATAAGATCAGCGGTGGCCTTTAATTTTAATACCATTATT
>CANRMZ010000136.1 GCA_947631885.1 uncultured Bacilli bacterium | reverse complement strand
TAACAATGATATGTTTCCACCGCTTATGGACTACTTAAAGATATCCATTGATACTAAGTTATACAAGGATAAAGAACGTGGGTTTTATTTTGAACAACTAGAGACTAATAAAGGCTTATTGTCTATAGAGGAAGATACCCCATTATACAAGCTAACACATGGCACTGCTTATTGGGAATATCACTATCACAATGAATTGCTTGTTAATGATAATATACCTATTGGGGTTAAAGATTATAGAGCTTATTTGCTTTATAGGCTTGTATATAATTCAGTAACTATTAATGTGTATGTAAATTTTAATGGAAAGCTATTCTTTGAATTAACAAATAAAGTAATCAATGATTCAATAAGTTACATCATAATGGAGCATGATAAATTAAATTCTACATTTGTTACTGCTCTTCGTACTAGTGATGTAGGTCGTAGACTAGTCACTGCATACTTTACGCATAGAGTAGAATTTGATAGTAAAGAAACAGGATATCTTTTAGAAAAACTTATTGACTTAATTAAATGATATGTTATAATAAGTATGTACCTCCTGTAAGGTCCTATGTTCCGAATTGAGCCCTTTATCCCCTTTAGGGCTCTTTTTGTTTGCATTAAAAAGGAGTAGTGTCCGAGATTAATCGGTATGCTACTCCATTGAATTTATAGAAACTCACCGAAACTTTATATGTGAATTATCAGTTCTAATAAACGAGGACTCAATTAAGAGCGATATCCTCATTTACACAATGTATCATGTGAGTTCGCTATACTTGAGATTTATCCCTAATATTAAGTAATGCAATCTATTCTTTAACAGGTGTTAGGGGTTCACTAGCTACAACTGCATTACTTTGTATAAAATTTAAGGTTACAAGTTGTCCTATCTCCAAGTTAGGTGCAATATTAACGGGATTAAAATTTTTTCCCTTATGAAATACTCTTACTTGCATTGCTTGACTATCTTTTGGGGTTAATTCGGCACTACCTGGGGTTATAAAACAAAAATTATAATACGGTTTAATTACGCAAATTGCTTCACTCATTACTGCAATCGGCACTATAAAAGGACTAATAGATAATGTTTCTCCCTTGCTATCAATTATACTATCAATAAGTAGATTTATTTCAGTAACATTCAAGACATTATCACTTAAAAGTTTAGGAAACAGTATGTTAGATTCTTTGAATAATAGTGGAAAACTACCACCTTTATTGTTACCATTAATTAAACCCTCAATAGTAAGTGGACTAGGTAGAGTCAGTTTCAAGCGCACTAATTCTACTTTTTGCAGTCTTTAATTCATTACTATATTCAGTAAGTCTATCGCTTAAATCATTCACTTGAGTGTCTAAGCCGTCTACTTGTCCTTGTAAGGTTGTAATACTAGCTTTATTTGTAGTATTATCAGTTTCAAGTGTATTAACTCTCGATTTTACAGTAGTTAGTTCTTGTCCATATTCATTAAGTCTAGTTTGTAGTGTAGTATTATTACTATCTACTTTCTCTTCTAATTTGGGCAAGTCTTCCTTTAATTTATTAACTGCCGTAAATAAACTAGTAATATTAGTTTCGGCTTTCGTAACTTTAGTTTGTAATTCACTTATACTAGTTCCTTGAGTTTCTACAAGTGTATTAATCTCACTAACATCGACTCCAAGAGCGTCAATAGCATTATAGAGACATAATTGTTGTTGATATACGGTCTTACATTTATTCCAATCTTCTAACCATACATTAAAATTAAAACTCATTTGTCTTTTTTCTCCTTATCTCCTAGAGACTTTAATTCGTCTATAGAGCTCTCTAGGTCTTCTTCTATAGAATAATCTTTGTTCTTTATTTTATTATAAATCTTTTTGATTAATTTGTAAATAATCAAGACTGCTTGAAGTGCTAAGATTATGATACTTAATAAGCTTTGTACATCGGTTAAGGCAATAAGTGTGTTGGCAACTATGCTACAATCAAGTAGCTTGTCTATAGTGTCCATTAAAAGATATGTATGAATAGGTCGGTAAATTTCATAGCCATTTGACGATATACATCTTTGATTAAATTGAGATATCGTCTCTTTAAGTCTATGACGTCGTCACTGCCACTATTCTCATATTCAGTTTGGCTTGTTAAATTACCAACACCACCATTAATTGTCTTATTAGGTAATTCATAGTACTTCGTTTTACCTTTAGTATTCTTGCCTTGTAACATATCAATTTTTTTATGATATGCGTCTAAAAATTCCTTATAGTATGCACTCCATTCATCTCGACAATATGCAAATCTTATTACAAAGCTTTCATAGGTCTCGGCATTAACTTCATACATACCCCATATACCATTAAATACTTTAACAAATTCTTCACAATCTTTTTCACTCCACCCTGTAAGATTAGGAGTGATGACACTACCCCAAAATTCGGGATATTTATCTAGCCAATCACTCCATACCATAGTATACTTGGCGTCAAATTTAAAATCAATATCATATTGCTTTGTCATTGTTATTCACCTCTTTCATAGCACTAGCCTCAATTTCGGCTACATCAACTTTACCCTCATTCTTGACTTCCTCTACTTTAATATCGGCTTTGCTTTCGGCTAAGGCTAAGTCTTCTTCTTTTTCAATTTCAAGCTCGGCGTCACCTTTAGCATTTTGTACATACGTTTCTATTAATTCAACATTGCAACCTCTTTCATTGAGCTTGTCAACAAAGCTTTGTCTACAATTTAACATTGATTGATATACAAAGTCAGTTTGGTCATTCTCACTTTGAATTTCGGCAGTGATTAAACGTTCACGCTTTTTGTCTGCTCCATAAATACCAATAGTGGTAAGCATTAAATTCTTATATCGTTCTAATAATTCATATAAGTCAGTAGGATTAAATTCAAATCGTATTTGTTGATAATTTAATGTACTACTATCAAACTTATCACTAAAAGCAAAAGGCTTTCTCAAGTGAGCCATTTCACACAACTTCTCTAATTGTGC
>CANRMZ010000135.1 GCA_947631885.1 uncultured Bacilli bacterium | reverse complement strand
TGATATTGAGATAAATGGTGAACAAAAAACAGCCATTAAATTAATAATAGAGTCCAAATAATTGAACTCTATTTTTTTAATATAAACAGTAAGTAACCTAATGCAATACTAAATACAACTGAAGCAATAAAGATAAATAGTACACTTAGATAGCCAAAGGTGTTAAGAATGGGTTGCTGTTCAGTTGATTGTGGAGCACTGGCATTGGCCGGCACTCTCATTCTCGTAAAACCTTTTTCAAGTCCTTGAGCATATTCATCAACTTTATTTAGAATAAGTTCTACAGCAGGATAGTTATTACCATCAAATAATCTAGAATTATTAGGATTATATATTTCGTTTATTGGGCCAGATAATAATTCTAGTTCTTTTACTTTTGCTTCTTCGGGCATTGGTGTTTTAAGACAATAATCTAAAGTGGTATGGTAAGCATCAACATATTTTATTATTAAATCCTCAATTTCTGGTGTTAATTCTGAAATATATAAATTACTTCTTACTAAATTTAAATTATCTTCAAGCGTCATAGGCTTATTTTGAACTTGTTTTGCTTGGACTGAACCTCCAGATTCTTCTTTATTTACAATATGGGTGGTTTCTGCAGATGGCAAAGGCTCTATAGGAGCTGGTACAGGAGTAGGCATAGAAACTTGAGGAGCAGTTTCCAAAGGTGGATATATTTCTGGAGTTGGAGCTGCTGGCTTAATTTCTGGTATTTGGGCCACAGGGGCAGGATCTATTGTAAGTGCTGGTTTTATATTTGCGGATCCTTGGGTGGTAGTCGTTTCTTTTGAAATTTGAGTCTCGGTAGGACTTGATAGCACTTGGGGAGTAAGTGCTGGTCCGATATTTAATTTTGGTTCTGGTGTTTGGTTCATTTGACAACACTCCTATTTTCTTTTAGTTTATCAAAATTTAAAGCCAATTACAATTGTTTTTAAAAATAAATTATTGTATTATAGTTTTGTGAAGTCAAATGAATAACAATTTGAATGAAGAATTTGTAGAAAACTTATCTAAAAATAAAAATGAACCAAAGTGGATGACCGACTTTCGACTTTTAGCATATAATGAATTCTTAAAGCAAGATAACCCTTCGTTTGGGCCCACTTTAAAGATTGATTTTTCTAAAATTAAATATTATAAGGGTTCTTTTTCAGCTCCAAGTTGTGATTGGAATAATGTTGACAAAAATGTAAAGCAAACTTTCGATGATCTTGGCGTAATAGATGCGGAAAAAAAGTATCTTGATGGCGTTACTAACCAATATGAAAGTGAAGTAGTTTATCATAGCTCCAATAATAGTAATATTATTTTTACTTCAACAGATGAGGCTTTAAAAAAGTATCCAGAGTTATTTAAAAAATATTTTAATAATCTAGTTAAATATAATGAAAATAAATATACGGCTTTAAATAGTGCTTTATGGAGTGGAGGAAGTTTCATTTATATACCACCTTTTACTAAACTAGATAGACCTCTTCAAAGTTACTTTAGAATTGATACGGAAAATCTTGGCCAATTTGAAAGAACCATTATTATAGTTGATCATGATTCAGAACTTCATTATATCGAAGGATGTACAGCAAAAAATTATTCAACAACATCACTTCATGCAGGAGTAGTGGAAATCTATGTTGGTAAAAATAGTAAATGTAAATATTCTACTATTCAAAATTGGAGCAAAGATGTTTATAACCTTGTTACTAAAAGAGCTATTGTCGAAGAAAATGGGTATATGGAATGGGTAGATGGTAATATAGGTAGTGGTGTTACTATGAAATATCCTTCTTGTATTTTAAAAGGTGACAACTCAAAAGGCAATTCAATTAGTATTGCCTACGCTAAAAAAGGACAATATCTAGATGCCGGAGCCAAAATGATTCATCTAGGCAAGAATACTCATAGTACAATTTTAAGTAAATCAATAAGTGAAGATGGTGGGGTAAGTAACTATCGAGGAACTGTTAAGATTACCAAAAATGCGACAGGTTCTCATGCGACGGTTAAGTGTGATACCATTTTACTTGATGATATATCTAAATCAAACACTTATCCTAAAAACGAAGTTTTGAATAATTCTAGTGTTCTAGAACATGAAGCTACCATATCTAAAATAAATGAAGAAAAACTATTTTATCTAATGAGTAAAGGATTAAGTGAGCAAGCCGCTAAAGATTTATTTGTTCTAGGTTTTATATCGGACTTTAAAAAAAGTCTTCCTATGGAGTATGCTGTTGAGCTTAATAGACTCTTAAAAGAATAAAATACTATAATCTTTACATAAGTTTACAAATTTATGAAATTTTACTAATTTTGCGATTTGGTTAACCAATTTGCCACTTTTTTGCAAAAAAGTTGTCAAAAAGGCCATTTTGGTAACACAAATCCTAGGAAATTGGTGTTTTTGTTTTTATCTTTTATAAATGTTATATTCTTCCTGAAAGGAGGAATAATGAACAATGTTGTTTTAGTAGGAAGACTTACCAAAGACCCCGAGGTAATTGAAAAAAGTGATGATAAAAAAGTAACTACCGTAACAGTTGCTGTGAATCGTAACTTTAAGAATTCCGAAGGCAAGTATGATTGTGACTTTGTAAGATGTGTCCTATGGGATGGTATTGCCGTTAATACTTGTGAATATTGTAAAAAAGGCGATGTCATAGGTATTAAAGGTCGTTTACAATCTAGTTCATATGAAGACAAAGATCATAATATTAATTATGTAACAGAAGTAATCGCTGAACGAGTGACATTCTTATCTTCAACTAAGAAAGAAGAAAGCGAATAAATATATTTATAAAATAATAAGGAGTAATATCTTTATTATTTTTTTTGTTTACAAAAAGTAAATAATGCCCAAATTAAAGATTTAATCTTTTATACTACAAATAAAAGGATGGAGCATTCATGTTAGTAGGAGCAAGATTAAAAAGTGCAAGAATTAATCAGAATATGACTCAAGAGCAATTAGGTAAGCTAATAGGTGTC
>CANRMZ010000134.1 GCA_947631885.1 uncultured Bacilli bacterium | reverse complement strand
AATCGCATTAAAGATATAAATAAGCTTAATCAAAGATATGATATGATTGAAAAACTTAATGAAGAGTTTATCTTAAAAGATGAGCTTAGAAATCTTCTTGATGAAGTATATGATATTGAAAGACTGACTGGTAAACTTACCAACGGCTCTTTTAATGCTCGGGATATGTTACAACTTAAAAGAAGTCTTAAAACCTTACCAAGTATCAAAGATATTATTCAAAAGTTGGGCTTTGCTTACCAAATAGATACTTTCGATGAGATATGTGACTTATTAGAAAAGGCTATTAACGAAAATCCACCTTTAGGACTTAAGGAAGGCGGGCTTATTAAAACTGGCTATAATGCCGAGCTTGATGAACTTAAATCTGTTAGAAGTGGTGGTAAAGAGTTTATCGCTGGTTTTGAAGACAAGATTAAAAAAGAAACAGGTATCAAGAATTTAAAGATAGGCTTTAACAAAGTATTTGGTTATTATATCGAAGTATCTAAAGGTCAAGTTGCCGAAGTAAAAGATGAATTTGGCTGGGAAAGAAGACAAACTTTAGCTAATTGTGAAAGATTTATTTCACCTGAGCTTAAAGAAAAAGAATCTCTAATTTTAAATGCGGAAGAAAAGATTATTGATATTGAATATGATTTATTTAATGAAGTAAAAGATATTGTTAAAAAGGATATTTTAAAGATTAGACATACGGCAGGCGTTATAAGTGAAATCGATATATTAACGGCTTTTTCAGTTATAACCGATGAATATAATTTAGTAAGACCTAAACTTAATACGGAGCATGACTTAAAGATTGTGGCAGGAAGACATCCTATTGTGCAAAAAGTATCTAATGATAAATATGTCGAAAATGATTGTACGATGGATAAAGATACAACGACTCTTTTAATCACAGGTCCTAATATGAGTGGTAAATCTACATATATGCGTCAGATAGCTATAACGATTATCATGGCTCAAATAGGTTCTTTTGTACCTTGCAAGGAGGCTAGTTTACCTATAATTGATAAAATTTTTACCAGAATTGGTGCTAGTGATGATTTGGTCGGGGGCCAAAGTACCTTTATGGTGGAAATGATGGAAGCTAATAACGCTATCATGGGAGCGACTAAGGATAGTCTAGTTTTGTTTGATGAACTAGGAAGAGGCACGGCTACTTACGATGGAATGAGTATTGCTCAAGCTATCTTGGAGTACATTAATACGAATATTAAGTGTAAGACTTTATTTTCAACGCACTATCATGAACTTACGTCTCTTGAACAAAAGTATCCATCAATTAAAAATGTCCATGTTTCTGCCACTTTAGATAATGGGAAACTAATATTTTTGCATAAAGTTAAGGCTGGATCCATTGATCGAAGCTATGGTATTCATGTTGCGGCTCTTGCTAATATGCCCGAAAGCTTAATTAAAAGAGCAGATGAAATACTCGCAGGTTATGAAAGCAAGGAAGCAAAAGGCAAAGTTTCAAGCGTTCAACTTACCATGAGCTTTGAAGAAGAAAATAAAAAGGAAGAAGATACGGATATCTTAAAAGATATTGATCCTAATAATATGACGCCGATTGAAGCTTTAAACAAACTTTATGAATTAAAAATGAAATATAATGAAAAAAAATAAAGGAAATTTACTAATAATCTGTAATATATTTAAGTAGAGAAGATAAATTGCCAAGAAAGGATTTTTATGATTTCTTGTCGAAATTTATCTTTTTATTATGGAAAAAGGAATATTTTAAATAATGTGAATATTAATTTGCCTTGTGATGGCGTATATGCTTTAATTGGTGAAAATGGGGTAGGGAAAACTACTTTTTTAAAAATAATCTTAAATATCTTAAAGGCAAATGGGGTAGATAATACTTATTTGGAAGACTCTAGCTTTGCCTTGAGTGAAGATGCTTTATATGATAATTTAACCGTATATGAAAATCTATATTATCACGCCCTTTTAAAGGGGATAACAATTTCTAAAATCGATGAAGTAATAAGTGATTGTCATATATCATTTTATAAAGATATAAGGATTAAAAAGCTTTCCAAGGGTACTAAGCAAAAAGTGTTAATAGCTAAATGTCTTTTACAAGATGTCCATCTATATATTTTTGATGAACCTTATAATGGTCTTGATCCTAAAGAAAGTATTAATTTTAATAATCTCGTAATTCGTCTTAAAGAAAAAGGTAAACTAGTTATTATCTCAAGTCATATTCTTTCAGGTATTAATGATATCTATGATTACATTATTCTAGTTAAAGATAAAGATATTCATCTTTATGATAAAAACAATATGCATGATATTAAGGATTTCTTTAGGGAGGATATATGAGTTATTTTAAAGCCGAAGTTTACCGCCTTTGGCATTCAAAAGTCATAATAGCGTCATTAGTATTAATAGTTTTATATACTTTATTTGGTAATTATGTCTATAGAGTAAATGATTTATTAATAATAGATTTATATAATCATTTTGGTGAAGAATATTTACTAATCTTTTTAATACTTACTTTTTCTTTGACTATCTTTTTATATAATGAAGATATTAATCATAAACTTTATTATGAATATCAAAAAAGTAAGATGCTTGGGATAAGATGTATAATCTTATGTTTATACTTATTTTTAATAATATTTATAACGTTTATATTCTCTTATAGTATATCTTTACTTTGGCATTTAAAACCAAATTTATCAATGCAAATAATAACTAATACATTAAAAATAATACCTCTTATAATAAACTATAATTTTATTTTAATGATCATTTTATTTATAACAAAAAAGGCAAGTTATGCAGTTTTACTTGCTTTTGGCTTATATGCTTTCTTAAGTTATTTTGAAAGCATTCTTAATATCAAAGAAAGCTTTTTAAAATACTTATTTATCTTTAATCTTAACTTTAATAATTTATATTTAAAATGGTATTATGCTTTAACATTACTAATAATTTCTATAACGTGTCTTATAGTCTTAATTACTTATTTATTCAGAAAA
>CANRMZ010000133.1 GCA_947631885.1 uncultured Bacilli bacterium | reverse complement strand
TCTTGCTTTGATATCTAATATTTTCATTATATCCTCCTTATAATAGTATAACTTTTTTAAAATATACTAGGCAATAAAAAAGAACCCTTTTTACGGTCCTTTTACCAAAATATCTTAACTATATCTTCACTTCTTCTGCGAAGCATGATTGCTGTTGTTATATCAAGTACACTATATAGAATTAGGAATACTCCTACAAGTTTAGTCGCTGTCATAAATGATTCAAATGGATTAGCAATAAGAAGTACTCCAAATAATATTAACATTATACCTGAAACTAAAGTTATAGACCAAGATGCATCATCACCAATCTTAAACCAAATACCATAGGTAACTTTGTTTCCCCCAAGGATAATTAAGAATATACCAAAGATAATATTAATATAACTTATTACACTGGTAGGAACAAATATTATAACAACTCCTAATATAACTGATAGGATACCAAAAATGATATTTAATGAATATAATTTAGCTCCATCTCTTTTAATAAATTTATAAATAGCAAGAATACCTGTGTAAATAAAAATTAAGCCACCAATATAACCAATTAAAGTTCCAATTTGTTCAGAAAATATAAACACTAAAACACCAATTATAATATTTACAACACTTGCTACTATGGAAGATGTAGTAAAGTTATTAAATTTTCTAATATTTTTACTTCCCGATTCTCTGATAATTCTAGCCAATTTAATACCTCCTTTATCTTATAAATACATTATAGTTTATATATTAAAAATATGCAAATAAGAATATCTTATTATTCTTCATATTCAACAAGTATCTTACCATTTTCCTCTAATAAAGATTCCATATATAATAAGTCTTTATTATTATCAATTGCTTTCCAAAAGCCATCATGTTTATAGATATTTATATTATTAATACTAGCTAAGTACTCTAAGATATAACCAAATCCTTTCGATTGATATTTATTAATTACATCAAAGATTCGATAATCCGCTACCATAAAGCCACCATTAATCCAAGAGTTTTTATCTATACCTTTTTCTTTAAAACTTACCAAATTGTTTCCTTTCAAATTAAGCACACCATATTCGATATAAGGATGGACAGCAACTAAAGTAAGAATTCTATCACTCTTATTAAAAGAATCTAATATTTTATTAATATTAACATTAGAAAGGTTATCTGCATAGCTAAGTAAAAAAGGTTCATTATTAATTTCTTTTCGAATAGACCATAATCTATCTGCTATCGAAGAATACTCACCTGAATTAACAATTTTAATACTCATTTCATCAGGCATATTATTTAAAAAATATTCCTCTATTACCTCAGATTTATATCCCGTACATATAATAAATTCATTAAATCCATAGTGACTGTAATGATTAATTATATGTTGAATAAGAGGTATACCATCAATTTGTATCATTGGTTTAGGAAGTTCATCGGTTAAATTATTAAGCCTTAATCCTCTGCCGCCTGCTAAAATAACAACTTTCATAACATCACCTGTTTGCAACATATTATATACCTGACTTTTCAATATAGTAAGCTTGAAATACAAGTTTTTTTATGATACAATAAATTCCTTTGTGAAAAGGGGTGATATATATGTATATTAGAGAATTAACCGTTAATGAATTTAATGAATTTGCTAATGAATTTCCTAACAGTAATTTTCATCAAACTTTAAATTATGCCACTTTAAAATCAGAACATGGCTATGAATATGAACTTATCGGTTATGGTACTGAAGATAAGCTATATGCTGCAGCCGTAGTTTTAGTTAAACTTATCGGAGGCTATCTATATGCATATATCCCCGAAGGGCCCCTTATAAATTATGATAATCCAGGTATCATCGTCGACTTTACTGATTCACTTATCAAATACTATCGTAAAGATGATATCGTATTTATTAAAGTTAACCCTTCGATAGTAATCGGAGAAATATTTGAAAAGAAGAACTTCCAAGTAGAATATAATGATAAAGTTAATCTTATTAATACACTGGAAAGATGTGGTTATAATAAGCTAAATAATAACATGTATTTTGAATCAATATTACCTCGTGTAAGTGCTATCATTGATTTAGATACATTTGAATTTAATAATTTAAAAAAGAATACGAAAAACAAAATTCGTAAAGGGTTAAGACGTGGTCTTACTTTAGAAAAAGGTACAAGTACTGATTTAAATATCTTAAATGATTTTGCTAAAAGCAAGAAAAAGAAAAATGATTTTTATTATAAAGACTATTATAATACCTTTAGTAGAGATGATAGTATTGATCTATTCTTACTTTCAATCAATTATCAAGCTTATTATGAATCAACTAAATATGTTTTTGAAAAAGAACTTACCAAAAATGAAGAATTAGCTTTAAAGATTCAAAATAATCCAGCAGCTCGTAATATTAATAAAAAAATCAACTCTGATAAGAATCTCCTTATTTATAAAAATGATTTATCCAATTCTTCAAAAGCGATCAATAACGAGCAAAAAACATATGTGGCAGCTGCCCTTGTAATCAAACATAAAGACAAAGTAACTTTATCAATATTTGGATATGATAAAAAATATAAAAGTTTTGCTCCCAATTATTATTTAATTTATGCAATAGCTAATTATTATAAAGGTAGTTATAAATATTTTGATTTAAATGGTTTAACAGCTGATTTTTCTAAAAATTCAAAGTATCATGGCTTAAACGAATTTAAACTAGGTTTTAAACCTCATATTTATGAATACATTGGTGAATTTGATTTAATAATCAATGAAAGAACTTATAATCATTTAATAAAGAAAAAATTACTTGATAAAGAATTTAACAAATAATGCCGTTATCGGCGTTTTTTTGTTGATAAAATGGGGCATAAAAAAAGACAAGTTTCCTTGCCTTTTATAACCCTATTCTAAATTATTTAATAATTTCAGAAATAACACCAGCACCAACAGTACGTCCACCTTCACGGATAGAGAATTGAGTACCATTTTCAAGTGCAACTGGAGCAATTAATTCAACAGTCATGTCAACATTATCGCCAGGCATAAC
>CANRMZ010000132.1 GCA_947631885.1 uncultured Bacilli bacterium | reverse complement strand
AGTTCATTTTCAGCAGCAAGTTGTAAATCTAAATCAATCGTAAGTTGAACCGTAACCCCTGGCGTAGGAGCTTCATAAACTTCGGAAGTTTTAAGTCTATTGCCTTTGCCGTCCGAAAAATATTTAATTGAGCCATTTTCACCGGTAAGATAACTATCATATTCTAGTTCAATGCCTGACAAACCTTGATTATCAATTCCTACGTAACCAAGTGTATGAGATAAAAGTTCATCATATGGATAGTATCTTTTACTTTCTTTAACTAAATAAACACCATCATAATTTAAATTATTAATTTTTTCAGCAGTTTCATAATCTAATTGTCTTCCTTCGGGATGGACTCTTTCAATAGATGTCTTCTTGTTTATATGTTCGTACATATCATCGTAGCTGACGCCAAGAATATCGGCTAAATCTTTGGCTACCTTTTCTTTATCTTCAATCTGCCTTGGTACAACAACTAAAGATGTGGTAGTAATATTCGTGGCTAATACTTTACCATTACGATCTAAAATTTGACCTCTGTCCGCAGCTAAAGGTAGTTTTCTACTGTACAAATCATCCGAAAGATTTTTAAGTTTATTATAAGAAAATACTTGAATATAAAAAACTTTAATAATTACCATTATTAATACTATTATTACGGCTATAAAAACAAAACGTATTCTTGTATGAATTTTACTATAAAACAAAAAAATCACCCATGTAATTATATGAGGATATTACATGGGTTATTCCAAGTGTAAATTACGTTTCATCGCACTCGTATTAAGACTCGATTCATAAGTGATATTAAAGCCTTCTAAGAATTCTTCTAAAGTAATCTCACCATCTATTATTAATTGAATGTATTCTATGATTACTTTTCTGTCGGCATCTGAACTGTTAATGTATGCATCAAATAATGCTTCGGCAATTAAAGTGGAATTAAAGTAAATATAATCTTCATTATTAAAATCTTCCTTTGATTTGCACATACCATTGCGTAAACACGTAAGTCTTGCTTTTTCTATTTCCCGGAAAGTTTCTATATTAGTGTGATATGCCATTAGCTTTTCTATGAAAATGGGTAATACTTCTCGGTTATGGTAATTAGTAATAGCCCCATATTGTGAATCAACTTGGCTATGCATAATTTCATGAGCATAGCATATGGGAGAATAAGTGGTAAAAGGCTTAGAAATGTTAATATGGGTAATTATGAAAGGCGTAAAAGGTTTGAAGTCTTGATTAGCAATGCCTATCCTTCTAAGAGATCCCAAAAAGGGATTATTGCTTTTTCTCAGTATTATGGGTATTTGAAAGGGGGAGTATTCTTTAACTAATAAGTTCATTCCTTCGAATGAAGAATTATCTGTAGCCTTATCAATTGCAGGATATATTCCTACAGTGTCTTTGCCAACTGTTAAAACTGAATTGACTGATTCAAAAAATTCACCATAAAAGGTCTCAGTATCATTAATAATATCTTTTAGTTTAGTTTTTGTATAGTGGGCAGTATTTCTAAGATCATTAGCAAGCAAAAAACTAATGATATCATAAAAGTTAGAATCGACTTTTTGGGGATAAAACCCAGTTTTGTAACCACTATTTAGCAAAACTTCTCTCTTTTCCATGTCCTATATATTAATAATAAAAAAAGAAGAAGTCAATTTATTTTATTTAAGACTTCTTCATATTCCGGTAAATTTAAATATTCTTTACCTAAGTAAGTATTGTAGTTATCTTTTATTCTAAGACTTTTGAGTCTAAGTATTTTCATAACAGAAGTATTTATTTTTTCTACATCTATTTCTCCATTTTCAACCATTTCCTTTATTAAAGCGATTGCGTTTTCGGGATTTTGAGGCATAAGCAAGATATCAACTCCAGCATTAATTGCTAATTTATAAATATCTTTTTCAGAATAGTTATCCGTAATAGCTTTCATTTTAAGAGAATCCGTTATAACCAGATTATGATATCCCATTTTATTTTTTAAAAGATCGGTAATAATTTCCTTGGATAGAGAAGAAGGCGTATTATCACTTGTAATATTTGGCATTGCAAGGTGAGCTACCATTATAACTTCGGCACCATCATTTATAGCTTTTTGAAAGGGAATAAGTTCTAGATTTTGGAGTTCTTCAAGAGATTTTGTTACTACAGGAAGCTCATAGTGTGAATCAGCAGTAGTATCGCCATGGCCAGGAAAGTGTTTATATACACTAATTACATTTTGCTCATTTAATCCCTTGGCTACTTTTGAAGCCATAGCATATACTCTTGTAGCATCGGTACCAAAAGAACGATCACCAATAACCGTATTATTAGGATTAGAATATATGTCAAGAATAGGAGCAAAATCCATGTTGATGCCAAAGACATTTAATCTTTGGCCAATTATTTTGCCAATCTCATAGGCAAGTTCTTTATCCGCGGTAGCACCAATATTAAACATCGGCGGGATTTTTGCCATTTGAATATCACTAATATTGTTAAGTCTAGATACTCTTCCACCTTCTTCATCTACTGAGATAAACATAGGAATATCGCTAGTAGCTTTAATGCTTTTTATTAAATCTAGGGTAGCATTGTAGGTTGTAAAGTTTTCACCAAAAAGGATAAATCCTCCGGGTTTAATTTCTTTTAATAAATTAAGTTCATTTTCGGTAATACTTCTTCCTTGGAAATCTATAATAAGCATTTGAGCAATTTTTTCTTCTAAAGTCATACTATTAAATAATTTTTGTACTTCATCTTCTTTATTAGACTCTGGCAGTTTTTCAGCAAGGTTATTTGTCGTTCCTTCATCAAGTATAGGCGTAGCAATAAAGTAACATATTATTCCTATTAGTATAACAACAATAATAATTAATAATTTTTTCATATATTCTCCTACTAATAGTATAACTTAATTTGGTAAATCTTACCATAGAAAAACATTACATAATAGATTAAATATAGTGTAAATTAATAATATTAAATATGTAATAGTACAAAAATTTATGATAACATTTAGATAGGATAGAGGGCAGTGTAATATGAAAA
>CANRMZ010000131.1 GCA_947631885.1 uncultured Bacilli bacterium | reverse complement strand
AGGCTTAAGACTTCGGCTTTCTTTTGTTCATCTAACGATTTATCCATTAAAACATCATAACTTTCAATAAATATTTTGATAGCATTAAGAGCAATCCAAAGTCCTATAATAATACCAAGCATGCCATCAATAAAATAAAATCCTATTTTACCTAGCAAACATGATATTAAGTTAGAGGCAGTTATTATACAGTCATTAAAATGATCTTTACTATTGGCCTTTATTAAAATATTATTATATTTTTTATATATTTTATGCGTATATAAAAATAACATAAATTTAACGATAATAGTTATTATACATACAATAATAAGCCATATAGAAAAAGTAAACTTTTCTTTAGTAACTAAACTTATTAAAGATGATTTGATAACACTAAATGCTAATAATAACATAATAATACTAATAAGCAAGGAATAAATATACTCGGCTTTACCATGTCCAAGATTATGGTCATCATCAGGCTTTTGGGAAGATATTTTATTACCTATATAAGTTATATAAGATGATATAACATCAGAGGCACTGTTAAAAGTATCTGCAAGCATAGCTTTACTACCAGATATAATTGAGATAATACCTTTTATAACAAGCAAAAATAAATTGCCTAATATACCTAAAACACTCGATTTTTTAATATCACTATATTTCTTATCCATTTTTATTCTCCTTGAAAATAAAGGAACTAACAAATGTTAGTCCTATCTATTTTGTTTAGCTTGCATATAAGCTTGTTTTTCACTAATAAATTCTTGCGTTGATATAAGCCTTATCTCTTCTTCAGTAAGTGGCTCTACACGATGAACTTGACCATATATTTTTTGCTTTTCTTCATCTAATTTGCTTGCTATATCAGATGCCTCTCTTACAAAAAGTTTATTGTCCTGAAATATATTAGCATATAAAATTAAATCCGTAGCACGCATAACATCATTATCACCTGAATAAGTAACCTTAGAAAAATCTATGCTTTTAGGATCGACATTTATAGCTATAATTTGATAAATATTTTTTTCTATTAAATTTGTACCCTTGAAATGTTTACAAAGCATGTTAACCTGATACATAAAATACACTCCTAGAAATGATTATATCATACTTTGCAATAAAAAACTTCACATCTTGTGAAGTCTATCCATTTAAGGCGTTATCGTAAAATTCTGCTTCTTTAGCAGCTGTTTCTACCTTAGATTGAACTGATTTCATATATTGGATAAAATCTGTGAACTCGTCAGCTGATTTGTTCCATAATGATTTGAATGACTCAGAAGCAGTACCAGTCCATGTTGAAGCATTAATATCTTCTTGTATTGAATCAATCAAGCCATTTAACAAAGTTTCTATTTTTGTAGCATTATCATTTATTTTTGCCGCTTCAGACTTAACATAATCATACTCTATTCTTATTGTTGACATTTTTAATTCCTTTCTTCTATTTACCTAAAATAGATACAACAGCGGATGCTGTCTTTCTTGCATTTTCTGCCTTTTCAGAAAGCTCATTGGCAAAATCTTTTAACGATTTATTAAGATCTTCTAAACTTTGTAAACGAGCATAATATCCATCCTTCAAATTTTGATATGTAGTACCTTCCCAATGTGAAGATAGCTTATCAATTATTGCTGTTGTTTCATCAACTAATTTAAGATATTCTGTAGCTTGAGTAACAACATTATTAGCAACTTCATCAATGGCTCTAGTATCCATTGAAAATTCTCCACTAGACATCTATATTCACCTCCAAATATTTATAAATTTCTAAGAAAAACATTCTAGCTATTCCAAATTATCTTATATTATTTATAATACGCTATATTTACTAATAAGTCAAACAACTAGACTATTTTTTTACATAGAAAAAGCTACAATCTCAAAGGAAAGTAGCTTTAATTTCTATATTAATTTCCTCCTTGAGGAGTTGTAGAATTAATTGCTCCTAATTGGTTGATAAGGGTATTTAGTTTATTCTTGAATTCAACTTCTTCGTCATCAACTAATCCCTTAAAGAAGACTTTTTCGATTTGACTATGATCAAACATACAAGTTTGATTTGATGCCATTAATCCTTCAGGATAGATGCATCCACTATAGTCAAAAATCTTTCCTTGTTGTTCTTGTGTCATAGCACAGAAGCCAATAATCATAACTCTTTTCTTTCCGCCTTTTAATAGTACCACAGTACCTATCGGTAAAAATTTTTCTTCCATAATTTCCTCCTTTTTATATTTATTTAATCCAATTAAAATTGGTTAAATCCATTATGTCCATTATCATTGTTGTTAAAATTATTACCATTTAAATTATTAAGTTGTTGATGTTTGTTTCTTCTTTTATTTTCATCATCGTCATCATCAAGTAATGATGCACCCATCATTCCTCCTGCAACTCCTAAATTTCTAGCAGCATCTTTAGTCTTTTGCTCTTTTTCGGCATCTTTTTTAGCTTGGGCAAGATATACACCACCTACACCTAGGCCTGCAGAGATACCTCCTAAACCTAAAACTGTATTCAAATTAGTTTTATCAGCTTCTAATGAAACATTGTCATCATTAGGTTGTGCAACATCTAATTGCTCAGCATTTTGGGTTCCAACATCACCAGCATTTGCAGTTGGAGCTTGAATAGTAGGCTCTCCTCCATCAACTGTTACTTCAACTTGAGGAGTATCTAATAATCCAGCATCTAAAGCAGGGTTCTCAACTGTTGGTGGCATAGATTCGAAAATATATTTATCTTTCTTCTTCTTTTCTTCATCCTCATCTTTCTTATCATCAGATGTATTTGCATATTGAGGACTAGTTGGATCAGCTGTGCTAGTACCATAAGCACCCGCATAACCGCCACCGCCGTATCCTCCGGCAACGCCAGCTCCTGCAGCACCAAGCATTCCAGCACCTAATGCACCAGCATCTTGTAATGTGACTGAACCGGAGCCATTATTATCAACAGATACTTTTGGATGGCTAGGATCATCGGATGGATTACTATCACCGCCACTCGGTTCATGGCTATCATCGCCAGGGGTATCGTCACCACCTGAAGTATCTCCGTCACCTGGTACTTCATCTTCACCAGGAGTATTATCGCCAGG
>CANRMZ010000130.1 GCA_947631885.1 uncultured Bacilli bacterium | reverse complement strand
ATTATCGAATCAGCTTTAACATAGTCATAAATATTAACATCGACATCATCAAGCAGAAAATACCAAATATCATAACCATTACTTCCCTGAATAATGATAGTTTTACCATATTCATCTTTATCACCCACGAAAGTCACAATACCTCCGACAAGGGTATTAATAAAGTTTTCTTTAACACCCTTATATTTTTCCCCATTTAAGTATTTTTCTTTGCTCTCATAATCGATAAAGCTGCTCATAACAAGGGATGTATTTTCTTTCTCTTTCTCTTTTTCCGTACCTGAAATCTTACTAAAGAAGTTTTTAAATTTCATAAACTCAAAAGAATCATCAAAGATATATTCCTTATAAAAGTTTTAAACTTTACTACTCAGAGAAGTTCCTATTAAACTAAGAAGTAAAATTATAATGCATATCAAAATACGCGACATATATTTATGGGCTTTATTTTCTTTTTTTACATCTAAGTATTTATCAAGCATAGTATCACCAATTAAATATTATGCTTTTTTAAAATAGTTATTAATAAAAAATAAAATAATAGACTTATTAAAAATTTAAGGATAGAGAAAGGATACATTAAAATATAAAAGATTATAAAATTAAAGATATTCTTAAAATAATAGCTTTTAATCTTTTTATCTAGTAAATATAAACACAAAAAAATTAAGGTTATTTTACCCCAGAGACCTGCGACAACCAAATCAAGAAATAAGCCTACGAACAAAACATAGTAGAAATTTTTACTATTAAGCGCATTTAAGCAAAAAGAGGAATAAAGATATGGCATCAATAAAAGATCAACGAAGAAAAGCATTAATTACCTCCGATGATAATAAGATAATTTAGATTACTAAAGTTTTTCATAGGTTTTAAAACATATGTATCACTAATACCATTTTTATCTTTTATTACCTTACTTATGGTTCCAATTAAAATTTTCTCATTAAACTGACTTAAATCTGATGTATAAACTTCATCACTTTCGCCCACGGGACAATATTTATCAATACCTTCGATTGTATCATTTTCTAAAATACCATAGCAGTTATTTATACGCACAGGAAGTACGAAATCCTCAGCATATATTGTTTTGACTTCCGCCGTTTTTTTATCTACTTTATTAATAACTCCAATTAGCACACTATCGCTTAGCACTAAATCACCCTTCTTGACCTTTTCAGAGCTTGCTACAATACTAATAAAACCTTTTTTGTAAGGATTTTGATATATAACTTTACCATAATAAAATTCATCTTTATAAGAGGTATTTTCTATTAATTTAATTTCTTCAATCTCATCTTCAAGACTTTGAATATATGCATCTTTAATATTTACATCAGGCATTCTTGCAAAAAAACTAAGAACATAATTCTTAGATATAACAATAATAAAAAGAATTAAAAATAAGTAGCCATTTTTAATAAACCTCTTCATATTAATTATTATTTACTAACTATTATTTTTAATTCTCTTTTATTTCACAAATATCATCATATTTATTAATACGGTTATTAACGATTAAAGTATTTTTATTATCGCAAAGTATTATTTGATAGTCTTTTAGTTTATATAAAAGATCACCATCATTTATTTTTTCTTCTTCAGTATCTTTGATAAGGTTATCAATACTTTCCCTTTTATCGCTTAAAAGATAATCTAGTTCATATAAAATGTCTTCCCGATACTTATAAAAGATACTATTGATACCAATATAATATATATCTCCCGCCTTAGTAACATCATTTGTACTAATGTTATTAACAATAAGCTCATATTTATCATATATATGATTGTCCACAACAATGGCATCATCAAGATATATTACTTGTTTATCACCATCATCAAAGCCATCTACTCTACCAATAATATCGACATAGTCATAGTTAAAATAGTTTTTAGGATCAATATCTAATTCATTAACATTTACACTTTTTTCTAAATCAAAGGTAACATAACCATTTTTTACTTCTTCAGCTTCAGTATAAGCGTTTAATGAAAGAGATGATGCTCCGATTATCGAACCAATTTTACCCTCGAGTCTAACAAATTTATTTTTATATTCTTTATAGCTTTGAGCTGGATTTTCCAAGAATTGATTAATGGAAATCGTTTCAACATCATCAGGAGCGCATTGATAGTTTTTATTATAATCATCTAAAGTATACTTACCATCACAATCATAAATTCGGTAGAAAAAAGAATTATAGGTAGCTACTTTATTTGATGATTTAACTTTAAAAGCTATTATAGGCCTTGATTTAAAAAGTGTGTAATTTACATAATCAAGACTCAAAGAGACTATAATTAAGATAAGTAAATACAAAGGTATTTTATAGGCGAGATGCTTGTTATTTAAACAAATACCTACCATAAAGACAATTATACCTATAGCAAGTGAAATAAGACGATAGATACTAAAGATATGTATAAAGTAAGGTATTACCATTAATAATAAACCTACGATAATTAAGATATATTTAATTTTCTTCATACTTCTCACCCCATTTTTATTATACAATAAGCATCATTTTTAAGCCACCCAAGGCTACAAAAAATGTGAAAGTTTTACACGAAAAAGACACGTAGTGTTAGTTCTTTTATAAAAGTATGATAAAATTATAAATAGGTGATAATAATGAATAAGAATATGTTTAGAGAATATGATATTCGAGGCATCTATCCTGATGATATAAATGGCGATATAGCCTTGACTATTGGTAAAGCCTTTGGCTCATATATTAAAGAAAAAGAAGTAATCGTTGGTCATGACAATAGATTATCTTCTCCCGAAATACATGAAAATTTAATTGCGGGTCTTGTTAGTGCTGGCGTTCATGTTATTGATTTAGGCCTTTGTACTACTCCAATGTACTATGTTATAAAGAAGCACTTAAATATGACCAATGGTATCATGATTACCGCCTCTCATAATCCTAAAGAATATAATGGTCTTAAAATATCTTTTAGTAAAATAGGTCCTGCTTATGGTGAAGCTATAACTAAATTTAGAGACTTTGTCTTTGCCGGCAATTTTGAAAGTGGCGAAGGATATGTTACGAAGTTTAATGATATGAATAAGATATATCTTCAAACAGTTAAAAATGGTATTAATATGGGAAATCGTAAAATTAAAGTAGCTTATGATCCAGCCAATGGAACAGGCTGTGTTATTTTAAAAGATGTTCTTG
>CANRMZ010000129.1 GCA_947631885.1 uncultured Bacilli bacterium | reverse complement strand
TCAGATTTATTTTACCATATTTACTTTTTAGTTAATAGTTAATTATTTACATAACTATTATTTTTTGGTACTATTATTTATGATAGGAGTGTCTAGTGTGATAGCAATAATTATTATTTGCGCATTAATAATTTTAGCTATAGTTTATAGCGTATTAACCTATAAAAAACTAGTAAGCCTCAAGCTCAAGATAAGGGGTGCTTGGAAAGCGTTAGATGCTAGTTTAAATGAAAGGTTTAGCCTCTTACCAAAGTTTATCATTTTACTTCAAAGGATAGCACCAAGCGAAAAAGATACTCTCCAAAAGGGTGTCGATGCAATATGCTACGCTAATGGGGCCAAGAATAAGGCTAGTAAGATTGCTGCGGATAGAGTACTTAGAAATGTTATTGATGATTTATTTAATATATATAAAAACTATGAAGCTGATAAACAAGATAGTGAAAGGCTTTATCCAGGCTTATATATATTAACTGAGAAAATATCATCTTTAAGGCAAGGTTATAATCTCGCAGTCAAAGAGTATAATGATAAGGTTTTAAAATATCCTTCTAAAATAATAGCTTTATTAAGTCATCATAAAGCAGATATATATTATGAAGTAGATGTATCAAAGAAAGAGGAGATAGATAGTTTATGAAAAAAAATATTTTGTTAATATTACTTTTTACATTATTTCCAGGTATCGTTTATGCTGATTCTTATTACGCCAATGTGTATGTAAAAAATAATGGCGATGTAGAAGTTCATGAAGCTACTGTAAAAGATGGCTCTTATGATAAACTTCATCGTGAGTTATTATTTGGTTATGACAATGATAGAGAAATATATAGCTCTAAAAATATTGTTTTAACTAGAATATGTGCTTCAGATAAAGATGATCCTCTTGAAAACATTGGTACTTGCTTTGCTAAAGTTAATAGTGCTAAAGAAGGCAATAACTACGTTTACGTTGAGGATAGACAAAATAATAAAATAGTATATGATTTATATAACTCTAATGATAAGAAAAGTGCTTTCTATATGGAGTATACTTTTAAAGAAGCTTTTGTAGGTTATAGTGATATTAATGAAGCTTTAGTTACTTTATTTGCTAAAGAAGATCCTACAGAGTTTGATAAGATGAAAATAAAAGTATTCTATCTTGATAATACAATAAATGGTTCATGGATTAATGGCCCCATTTGGGTTACCGAAAAAGATGATGATACTTATAAAGAATTTACTATTAAAGATTTTAGTAAAGATGAAGCTTTAGAAGTTAGGCTTGCAACCTCTAAAGAAAATTTGGTTGCTACTAAAGCAAGAGAAGGAGAAAGGAAACGTTCTATCTTTCTAGATCAAGATGAAATAGCTATTAGGAGAACTGCTAATCAGGAACTTGCTAATTTTAAAAAGGTAGCGCGAATTACTTCCATTGTCGCAGGAGCTTTAGCTTCTAGTTTATATGTTATAGGTCTTGTTATATTAGTAGTTAAACGTTATTTTTCTAAGGATAAAGGTGTTAGTGCCGAGTTTAATGATGAATACTTTACAGAATTCCCATCTAATGATTCACCAGCTGCTATTGAATATTTATTTAATCATAATGTTTCTTTAAACTCATTTAAAGCTTCTATATTATACATAATTTATAAAAAAGGTCTTTTAGTAAATATGCTTGAAGATGATTTTGAACTTACACTTAATGATGATATGTTAGTAGAACCTCTTACAAATAATGAGATTAGTTTAAGAGATTTCTTATTAAATAATTATGGTAATGGTAGATCATTTAGATTATATGACATTGATAAAGCTGTAAATAATGATAAAGCTGTTAAAGTTTTAACCCGTTATTTTAAATTATGGCGGTATCGGGAAATAAATAATCCTAAAAATAATATTAGAAAAAGATTTTATGAAAGTTCAAGTTCTTCAATCTTTAATATACTATATTGTATAGCACCATTATTTTTAGGCCTAACAGGTTTTGCCTTTAAGCCATTATTTACAATTATGTTACTTGGTTTATTATCTATTCCGGTATTACTTTATTTATGCCTTTCTACACGTCGTACTAAAGAGGGTAATGAATTATACTCTAAATGGGGTGCTTTAAGACTATTCATGGAAGACATTGTAACCTATGAAGATAAGCTTCCAGAGAAAAGACTATGGGGTAAATATTTAGCTTATGCTAATGTCTTTGGGCAAGGCAAAATGATAGCAAGCAATATTATTGAGAGAATGGGCGATGAGTACATTAGTGTTTATGGTATTGACGCTAATGATTATATTCTTTTAGTAGATATGCTTAATAATGTTTTTGAAGTAAAGTAGTGTAGATAGATTGTTGTAATTTATTTATATTAGAATTATAATAATAAATGAAGGAAGCGCATTAGCACTTGCCTTATAGGGTAAGCACCGGTTCGAGCAACCGGAGCTGCTTATTTACCAAATCCCCTTATAGTTAGACTATAGTTGTATTAGCAATAGGAGAATAATCAAAAGAAGCAGGAAAATAATAGTGTATTGAATACGAATGTGAGAAACATTTTTATAAATAATTTTTGATCATTTTTGAAAAAAGCGACAAATTAGTTCATAACATTTGAGGTTTTGGTTTTTTTATGCTTTTTAAAAATTTTTGATTTACTTGATTGCATTATAAGTAAATGTATGTTACAATTATTCATGTCGTGGGCTGTTAGCTCAGCTGGTAGAGCAACTGACTCTTAATCAGTGGGTCTAGGGTTCGATTCCCTAACAGCCCACCAGGTAGACATTAAACTCGAACTTTTTAGATTATTTGATAAGTTCGAGTTTTATTATTCAATAATTTATGATAAGATAATTTTATAATTAAGGGGGGAAAGAACATGGATAAAGAAATAGTAAGATCCGAGATGAATGTGAATAATAATAAAATTAATGTTATGCGAATTGGAAATAAAGAATATATTTCTCTTACTGACTTGGCTAGATATGCTAATCCTGATGAACCTAAGATTCCCATTCAAACTTGGATGAGAAATAGAGATGTTATTGCTTATTTAGGATTATGGGAAAAACTAAATAATGAAAATTTCAAAGGTGTCGAATTTACGACCTTTGAATCTTCCGCAGGTAAAAATAGTTTTTATATGTCTCCTCAAAAATGGATTAAAGAAACTAATGCAATCGGCATAATATCTAAATCAGGTAATAATGGTGGAACTTATGCTTGTAGTGATATAGCTTTAGAATTTGCAAGTTGGCTATCTCCAGAATTTAAATTGTATGTTATCCAAGAATTTGAAAGATT
>CANRMZ010000128.1 GCA_947631885.1 uncultured Bacilli bacterium | reverse complement strand
CTATTTTTAGGATTCTTAGCGGTAGCTTTCATTATAATATTTTCAATACTTTGCGGTAAATCCGGAATTATACTTCTAATCGCGGGAAGCGGCTCTTTTAAATGTTTAAGAGCAATTTCAACAGCATTTTCGCCCCGATATGGGAGTTTACCTGTTAAAAGCTCAAACATTAATATTCCTAAAGAATAGATATCACTTTGTAATGTTGCTCCTTTACCACATGCTTGCTCTGGTGGCAAATAATGAACTGAACCCATTACGGAATTAGTTTGAGTAAGTTGTGTCGAATTCATGGCAACCGCAATACCAAAGTCCGTAAGTTTTACAAGTCCATTTTCTAAAATCATTATATTTTGTGGTTTAATATCACGATGGATTATATAAGAATCATGAGCTACGGAAAGACCACTTGTAACTTGAAGCATTATATCTACGACTTCTGGTACTGTAAGCTTTCCTCTTTTCTTAAGAAGAGTCTTTAATTGTTTTCCTTCGATATATTCCATAACAATGTAGTATTCACCATGATCTTCACCTACATCATATACTTCTACAATATTTTCATTATTTAAACTTGAGGCTTGTAATGCTTCTCTTTGAAATCTTCTTACAAATTTTTCATCAGTAGCTAAATCTCCACGAAGGACTTTAACTGCTACATTACGTTCTAAAATAGTGTCATATGCTAAATAAACATTAGCCATTCCACCTTCGCCAATGCTTTTTAATATTTGATATCTATCACTTATTTTTTGCCCTTTAGCAATCACTATTTTTTGCCCCTTTCCATATCTAAATATGCTACAGAGATATTGTCATTGCCTCCCCGAGCATTACATTTAGTTATAATTTTATGTACTTTTTCCTCAATAGTTAATTCTTCATCTAGTAAAATTCTTTCAATTTGATCATCAGCAAGTAAAGATGTTACTCCATCACTGCAAAGCATTATGCCTTCGATACTTGAATCAACAATATCAAAAATGTCTAATTCAGCTTTTTCAGTAGCCCCTAAAGCACGCATAAGCACATTCTTTTTAGGATGAAATTTAGCTTCCTCTTCTGTTAGGTTGCCTGCTTGAACTAAAAGATTTACTAAAGTATGGTCTTTAGTTACCTTATGAAGTTTACCAGCTTTTAAAACATACCCAGAAGAATCACCAATATTACCAAAAATTAAGAAATCATTTGTTAAAATAGCAACAACTAAAGTAGTGCCCATCCCAATAGAGTCTTCATGGGCAACCGTATATTCTAGAATTTCTTTATTAATTTCATTAACATTATCATTAAGCCAATTCACGGCATCAAGTTTAGTTCCAATACTAGCACTATCTGTAAATCTTTTGCCTAAATGCGTAAGAGCGATGGAAGATGCTACTTCACCTTTACGGTGTCCGCCCATACCATCAGCAACCATTAATAAATATTCATCGGATTTATTTTTTAGAATAGTAACGCTATCTTCATTATGAGTTCTAACTCTACCAGCGTCTGTTAAATAAAACGTTTTTATATAAATCACCTATCTTCAAGTTAATTATAACATTAATTATAATTTTTTACTATATTTCTTTACTTCTAAGCTGACCGCATGCCGCAGAAATCTTGTTACCAAACTTATGCCTTACGGTCACATCTACGCCAAGACTTTTAAGAGTATTATAAAATATATCAATTTGTTTTTGACTACTGGCTTTAAACTCAATATTTTTAGTCTCATTATAAGGTATTAAATTAACATAGACATTATAATCTTTAATAAGCTTTGCAAGGGTAACAGCATCTTCTTTGGAATCATTTATCTTATCAAGCATTATATATTCTATAGTCACTCTTCTTTTAGTCTTATCTTGGTAGTATTTTAAAGCTTCAAATACTTCTTTTAAACTATAAGCTTTAGCTATATTCATAATTTGTTTTCGTTTTTCATCCGTTGGAGCATGTAAGCTCAAAGCTAAATTTACTTGCAATCCTAAATCGGCAAAATCTTTTATCTTAGGAACTAACCCACATGTTGATATGGTTATATGTCTTGCCCCAATTTCTAATACTTTAGGATCATTTATAAGATTAATAAACTTTATAACATTATCATAGTTATCAAAAGGCTCACCAATGCCCATAATAACTACGCTATCAATCTTCTTATTAACATAATTACCAATAGCGATAACTTGCTCAAGCATTTCATATGTTTCTAAGTCTCTAACCTTTTTTAGTCTACCACTTTCACAAAACTTACAACCCATGTTACAGCCTACTTGGGATGATACACAAACACTTAGGCCATAATTATGATACATTAATACGCTTTCAATTTTTTGGCCATCTTTTAAAGTAAACAAAAACTTTTTAACATCGGTATCTTCTTCGACTTTAGTCATTTCAATAAAGTCAGTAGTAAAATTATCTTTTAAGAACTGAATAGTTTCTTTTTTTATATTTGAAAAGTTATCAAAATTATATTCTTTCTTATCATAAAGCCAATCAAATATCTGACTTGCTAAAAACTTTTTATATCCTTTATTAACTAAATAATTTTCCAGTTCTGTTTTAGTATAGTTAAATATGTTTTCCATTATCTATTTCCTTTTAGATACTTTCTTATTTCTTTTAAACCTGCACTATCTTTATATTTCTCATAAAATTCATTATTAAGCCAAAAAGCACTAAAGTTATAAAGTCTATTTTTAAAAGAAGTTTTAGGTTTAAATCTTATATTAATTTCATCAGGATCTATTTTAATTTCCGTTGGAATATCCGTACTTTTAATAACTAAATAAGAAATGATTGTAAGTACTTCAAATAAGTATAAAGGAGCAAATACGATTGCATATAAAGTAAATGAATTTAGAGAATTTACTTGGTCTATAAAGCTGGGATTTAATATTGTAATAGATCCAATATCACTTATAAGATATAAGGTTATAACGGTAAGTGATACAACCCAAGTTTTAGCCTTACCTACCATACTACTTTTAACATTTATATTATTGTTATACTTAATTGTTTGAATTATGACAATTATAAACTCACAAAAGATAGGAAATATGGCAAATTTACTAATCGCTAAAAGAATAATTAGATTAGCAATTGAAAAAAGTTTATCAGCTGCCCCATCAAAGACGCTGCCAAAAAATGATGCTACATGCCATTTTCTAGCTAATATACCATCAATCCAATCCGTTAAATAGCAAAAGATTGACCAAGCTGCTGCTGCTAAACCGCCTTCATTTAAATATATTGGCACCAAGCAAACAACCCCAATAATTCTTATTGAGGTTAAAAGATTTACGATTAGTATAGCAGCCAACTTTTTCATATCTAAAATCCTTTTTTAAT
>CANRMZ010000127.1 GCA_947631885.1 uncultured Bacilli bacterium | reverse complement strand
GGACTTAAAGATAAATTAACTCATGCTGGTATATATGGAATTGATAAAAGTATTGATACATTAAATGATATATATGATATTAATATTAACTATTACTTTAGAGTGAATTTTGATAGCTTAATCGATTTAGTTGATACTGTTGGTGGTATTGATATTGATTCAGATACAGATTTTATAGCTTGGACTGATAAAAGTGTTCATGTAATAAAAGGAATGAATCATTTTAATGGTAAACAAGCTTTAGCTTTTGCTAGAGAAAGACATGCTTATTCAACTGGTGATAGACATCGTGGAGAAAATCAACAAGCAATTATAAAAGCTATTATTGAAAAAATGACTAGTTCAACAGTTTTACTAAGTAATTATAATCAAATATTAGATACTTTAAGTGGAACATTCCAAACTGATATGCCATCTAAAAATATTACTAATTTCTTAAAAATGCAGTTAGATGAAATGCCATCTTGGACAATCGACAATTTTGGAGTAGATGGTACAGGTAGCAGTCAACCTACTTATAGTATGGGAGCTAATAGACCACTTTATGTAATGATTCCAAATGAAGAAACAGTAAATACTGCTAAAGAGAAAATAAAAGACGTATTGAAAGGGGAATAGTATGGGTGAATTTGATGTAAAAGAATTTTTCAAGTATGCGTGTGATAAGATGTTAATTATCTTTGTCTGTATGTTTATCGGATTTGCTTTTTCCATTGTTTATACCATAGGTGTTCAAAAACCTAAATATGAATCACATACAAGCATTGTTTTAACTAGAAGTGGTGAAAATACTGGAGCTATTACGCAAAATGAAATCACTTTAAATGAGAATTTAGTTACAACTTATAGTGAAATTATCAAAAGTAGATTAATACTTTCACAAGTAATTGAAAACCTTAATTTAGATTATAGTACATCTGAACTTAGTGATATGATAACTGTTTCAAATGTTAATAATACAGAACTTATTAATATTTCAGTTTCTACTATAAATAATGTTCTATCACAAGATATTGCCAATGAAATCGCTAGTGTCTTTAAAGAAGAAATTACAAGTCTTTATAATATCGAAAATGTTAATGTTGTTGATAAAGCTATTGCTGCAAGTACGCCATATAATGTGCAGCCAATAAAGCAAATGTTTATAGGATTATTTGGCGGACTTGTGGTTGGTTTCATAATTGTTTTTATGCTATATATTAGCGATGACAGTATTAAGAAAAAAGAAGATGTTGAAAAAGAATTAGATTTAAATGTTTTAGGAAGCATTCCGAAAAACCATAACGAAAATAATGATTTAGTCTTAAATGACAATCCAAAAAGTGGTGTCAGCGAAGCTTTTAGAACACTTACAACTAGTATCAAATTTTTATCTAGTGATAAGAAAAAGAAAACCTTTTTAATCACAAGTAGTATGCCAAGTGAAGGTAAGAGTTTTGTGGCTTCTAATCTTGCTGTGGCTTTAGCCCAAACAGGTTTAAAAGTATTATTGATTGATGGAGATATTAGAAAAGGCAGACAACATATTATATTTGGAAAACTTGGCTGTAAAGGTCTTACTGATTTGATAATAGATAATACTGATAAAAATAATTTTAATGAGTATATCCAAAACTACGCAAAGATTTTAGAACAAAAAAATAAGGAAAAAGAGAAAAACAAAAATTTACCTGATACAACTAAAGTTCAACAACAAGAAGAAGGCTCATTAAAAACAAAAAATTTATCTATCATTTTTAAAGGATCTGAAATATCATCCCCAACTGAATTATTAGGATCAGAAACAAATAAGAAACTTTTTGATAGCTTGAAGAAGAAATTTGATATTATTATTATTGATTCGGCACCAGTTAATGAAGGATTAAGTGATTCAATGCTATTAAGTAAATTAGTTGATAGTGTAATTATAGTTGGTGCTTTTAAGTCAACATCTTATAAAGATTTAAAAGCAACCAAAGAACAGCTGAAAAATATTAAAGCAAATATTTTAGGTATAGTATTAAACAAAACTGTGCCTAAAAGTAGCAAATACTATGGAGGCTACTATGGAAGAAATCATTGATATTCATTCTCATGTTTTACCCAATACCGATGATGGTGTGGTAGGTATTGGAAGCAGTAAAATTGTTTTGAGAATATTTAAAGAAATTGGCATTACTAAAGCAATTTTAACACCTCATTATATTGAAAACTCAATTTATTCAAAAAATAAAACACAAAATGAAGAAACATTTAAAGAAACTAAACAAGAATTAAAAAAAGATAATGTTCAAATAAAGCTTTATTTAGGTAATGAAATTTTCATTAATGATAATGTTGTAGATCTTTTAGAAAAAGAAGAAATATGTACATTGGCAGACTCACAATATGTTCTTTTAGAACTTCCTATGGGCAATTTTATTAATGTTACTAAAATACTATGTGAACTTAATGCTAAACATTATATTCCCGTAATTGCTCATATCGAAAGGTATCCATATTTTTGGGAAAATTATTCGCTTGTAAATCAATTATTAGAATATGGTTGTCTTTTCCAAAGTAATGTTGGCTCATTAAGTGGTAAATATGGTAATCAGGCAAAACAATTTGTGAAATATTTGCTTAAAAAAAATCTTATTACTTTTATTGGCTCTGATGTACATACTGTGAATGGAGCAAGAAACTTAAAATCTGCTTATAAAAAATTACATAGATTTGTTGGCGATGAGAAATTCAAAGAATTAACTTACACTAATCCTAAAAAAATTTTAGATAAAGAGCCTATTGAATTTGATATTAAATATTTAAAGGCAGTAATGTAAATTAAAAATATTGCTTGCCTTTGCCAGTACAATAAAGTCATTTTCTCCGAATTTATATTTTAAACAATGTTAGATTTTAGCACTAGAAATTTAATATGATAATAGTTTACACCGTAAATACTAGCTACTTAAAATGAAAATTTTTTCAGCTTTATATGCACCTTATATAAAGTTTTCTCCAAAATAATAGGTAGAAGGATTAAAATTATTATAGTATAGCTTTATTGTACTGGCAAAGGTAAGTAGTATAATATTATTTACCTTTATTATTTAATATGTTTTGCTTGCTTAATTACATCATTAAATCTTAAAAAATTAAGTAATTTTACTTTACGATCTCTCAAAAAATATCGCGCTTTTTAATCTTTATAATTATACAAATCTCGCAAGCCCGCAAGCAAAACTCTTAATTAAACAGGTCATTTGATGACTTGTTTTTTGATGCAAAAAAGAAAGGGGGATGAAAATGAGTATATTGCAGGAATATGAAAAAATTAGAGAAACTATTGGACACGAAAAATATGATGCTATTAATGAATATTTAA
>CANRMZ010000126.1 GCA_947631885.1 uncultured Bacilli bacterium | reverse complement strand
AATCAAAGTATTTAAAGCCTTTTTCTTCAACTTCTTTAGATAATATGCTCATTATTTTAATTCCACCGTCATAGCTTCGACTTACAAGATTAGAACTTCCTCCGGGAAATCTAATTATTGTAGAGGTATAGCCCGTTATTTCTTTAACTTTATTTTGGATAGTATATAAATCATCAAAATAAGCATCAGTATTACGGTAGATTTGGCTATAATCATGCGTATTAGAATGAAGCCCTATCGTATGTCCTTCATTATATTCTCTTAAGATAACACTATCATAACCCTTAGGATTTGTTAAAAAGAAAGTAGCCTTAACATTATATTTCTTTAGAATATCTAAAAGTTTAGTAGTATAAGCACTTGGTCCATCATCAAATGTTAAATAAATAATTTTACCTGTTGACACACTATAGTTACTTTCTGGATAAACGTATACTTTTCTAACTACAGTTTGGTTATTACCAGCATTATCACTAACACTATAAGTTATTGGATACTCTCCTATCTTAGAAGTATCAACATTACCTGATTTTTGAATTTTCGAAGATAAATCCCCTTCACAGTCATCATAAGCACTTGCTCCAGGATCAGCAAAAGTATCATTTAATTTCACGAAGCTCATATAACCACCCATTAAAGTTATGACCGGCTTTTGATTAGTATACGTTAAATCTTTAGTTACTACTGTTTTATTACCTGAAGAATCTGCAACTTCAAAATATACTTTGTTATCCTTAATATATTGTTTAACTTTATTGGTCAAATCTTTATCATAATTATCATAAGCGCTTACTTTAAAATGGACATTTTTTTGCGTAGGACAAATATTGAAATCCGTAACTTCGATCGTAATAACAGGTGGTTCAGTTTCTTTGACTTTAACTATTTGTTTTTTAGTAAGAATTTCTCCATTATATTCATAAGTATAATAGATACGGTTTTCGCCAATGGCCGAGGTATTGACCATTCCTTTAGTTTTGATGGATACTTTATGGCATTTAAAAAAGCTATTATAGCAAACGCTTCCTGCATCAAATTTAAAAGGCTCACCATAATTTATTTCAACGTTATCTTTAAATTCTAGAATTTTAAAACCTTGAAAATTTAATAGATAAAGAACAACAGGTACTAAAAACAAAACTAAACATAAGATAATTAATTTGGTAATATTACCCATTTTATTTTTCATACTAAACCTAACTATTTTTATTATACTTCAATTTAAAAATCTTAACTTTATTCTTAAATATTTTGACATAATTTTTACTAAATGCACGATTTTTTATCTGTGCTATAATATACTTATATAAACGAGGTGTTAATATGTTTAATAATAAAAGAATTCACTTTATAGGTATTGGTGGTGTGTCTATGAGTGGTATCGCCCAAATTCTTAAATCATGTGGAGCTACCATTACAGGATATGATATGCAATCCTCTATCTTTACGGAAAAATTAGAAAGTCTTGGTATTAAAGTATCATTTGAGCCTAATCTTAAAAATATTGATGAGGCAGACATAGTCGTATATACGGCGGCAATCCATGAAGACAATGAAGAGCTAGCTTATGCTAGAGAGCTTAATAAAGAAACTTATGAAAGAGCCGTATTTTTAGGCTTAATGATGAAAGAATATGAAAATGTTATATGTATAAGTGGTACCCATGGTAAAAGCACAACAACCGGCATGGTTAGCACTATTTTTGTTAAATGCAATATGGATCCTACTATCCAACTAGGAGCTACTCTTCCTTTAATTGGAGGTAATGAAAGAGTTGGTTCCCATAAGTATTTTATCGCCGAGGCTTGTGAGTATGTTGATAGTTTTCTATCATTCTTCCCTACTGCCGAAATTATATTAAACATCGATAATGATCATTTAGATTACTTTAAAAATCTAGATAATATTAAAAAGTCATTTACTAAATATACTAATCTTCTTCCCGATAATGGCTACTTAGTAATAAATGCTGATGATAAAAATACAGTTGAAGCCTGTGGCAAGAATCAAAATATTATTACTTTTGGTATTAATAATGATGCTAAATATATGGCTAAGGATATTTCTTATGACGAATATGGTCATGGAAACTATGATTTATATGTAAGTGGTAAGAAAATATCAAGAGTATATTTAAGTATCAGTGGTATTCATAATATTTATAACTCTTTGGCAGCCATTGCTCTTTCTAATCAATATATTGATGATTTAGATAGTATTATTAAAGCTTTAAAAGACTATACTGGTGTAGGTAGAAGATTTGAATTACTAGGAAAATATAATGGAGCTTTAGTATATGATGATTATGCTCACCATCCAAGCGAGATAATGACTACATATGACTCTGTCCAAAAAACTAAACATAATCATACCTGGGCTATTTTCCAATCTCATACTTACTCAAGAACTTATGACCATTTAGAGGAATTTGCTGAAGTATTAAGCAAGTTTGAAAATGTTGTTATTGCCAAAATATATCCAGCACGAGAAGAAAATGTATGGAATGTTAAAGAAGAAGAACTAGTAAGACTAATTAAAGAAAAAGGAAATAATAATGTTATCTATATAGATGATTTTGAAAAGATAGAAGAATATATTAAAGATCATGCTCAAGAAGGCGACTTAGTTATCACTATTGGAGCAGGACCTATCAATAAAGTTGCTATTAATTTATGTAAAAAACAATCTGAATAAACCTCAGATTGTTTTTATATATTCATCTAAAATATCATTAATTTCTTTTTCACTTTTAGCTCGGCATATTTTATTTTTTACTTCGGCATTTTGAGGCATACCTTTTAAATAATATAGAAAATGGGTTCTAATTTCTAAAACGGCAGAACTTTCACCTTTTTCTTTTACTAAGTCTTGCAAATGCCTTTTCATCATGGCTATTCTTTCTTCATTAGTTATTTTTTCGGGCTCCGTTCCCTTTTCTAAATAATTAACACAGTCCCTTATAAGCCAAGGATTGCCTAAAAGACCTCTTCCTATCATGACGGCATCGCAACCAGTGTCATCAAGCATCCTTTTGGCATCATAGCAAGTTACAACATCACCATTACCTATAACTGGAATGCTTACCGCTTCTTTAACAAGTTTTATAAGATGCCAGTCAGCGTGTCCACCGTATCCTTGAGCTCTTGTTCTCGCATGCAAAGTTATGGCTTTTGCTCCCGCCTTTTCACAAATTTTAGCAACCTCAACACAGTTAATACTCTTATCATCCCAACCACTTCTGATTTTGACAGTAACTGGAATTGGCACGCTTTCTGATACGGCTTTTACTATTTCATATATTTTATCAGGATTTTTTAAAAGAGCACTACCTGCTTGATTTTTAATTG
>CANRMZ010000125.1 GCA_947631885.1 uncultured Bacilli bacterium | reverse complement strand
TGAGCTTTTTCATACCTATAATAAGGCTATTTTACTTTTTAATCTACTTCCTATCATACCTTTGGATGGATCAAAGATTGTCTTTGAACTAGCAAACTTTTTTATGCCCTACAAGAAGAGTTTATCTTGTTATGTGATTATATCTTTTATAAGCATTATTATTTATGCTCTTAGTAATTTAAAATATAATCTTAATAACTACTTTATTATTACTTTGTTTATTTATAAAACTTATCAAATGTATAAAGATCAAAAAATTATTTATTATAAGTTTATCTTAGAAAGAAAATTATATAATTTTCGATATCGGAAGATAAAAAATAAAAATGAGCAGATATCTAAATATCAAAAAGACATTAAATATTATTATCATGTAAATGGTAAGATCGTTGATGAAAAAAATATCATATAATTTATTCTTAAGCATATCTTTTTATAGGAGATGATGAAAGATGAATTGCATTATACCATTTGAAAAGAAACTAAAATTCGAAGGAAATATTAAAGAGATAGTATCAATATCTTTAGAACATGAAGTAACTCAAAATACTGATGAAGTATTAGGCAATTTTATCATAAGTGGTACTTATAAAGAGCATGAATTAAGTGTAAATACGGAAGACTTGCCATTTTCTGTTGAACTTGATAAGAAGATAGATAAAGATTCATTTGAATTCTGGATTGATAACTTTACGTACGATATTGATGGTAATGAAATGCTTGTAAAAATTGATTATGCCATGTCAGGTGATGAAATTAATGAAGAGGAAAATGAAAGAACTACGGAAGAACCTGTTGATTTGATTGTGCCTTTAAAAGAGGAAGAACCTATCGAAGAAAAAGAAGAACCCCAAGAAGAAAGAATAGAGGTGCAAGAGCCTGAAGAGGAAAAGGAAGATGTTACTGAAGAAAGAATTGACACCGGTGTTATATCAGGGCTAGAAACTGAAGATGATTATATGATGTATAAAATCCATATTGTCAAAGAAGAAGAGACTCTTGAAAGTATTTGTCAAAGTTACAATATTGATAAAGATGAACTATTAAAGCTTAATGATATAAATGATGTTACCACAGGAGATAAATTAATTATTCCATATCCAAATGAATAGTTTAGATCTTGTAAGGGAAGAGTTTAAGCCATATCGGTATACCCTAGTTAATACGGCAACCATTATTGATAGCTCTTCGGGAAGATTAGTTTTAAAAAAAGAAAATAAAGACTTATTTCATTTATTTAATTATCTAGAAAGTCGGGGATTTGATAACTTTCCCAAGGTTATAAAAAACTTTGGTGATCGTGACCTTTTATATGAATATATTGATGATTATAATCCCATTAATGAACAGAAATTACTAGATTTAGAGAGTGTTATTTCATCACTGCATAATAAAACCGTGTTTTTTAAAAGCACTAATATTGATAATTATAAAGAAATAAGAGATGTTGTTTTAGAAAATATTAATTTTTTAGAATATAATTATAATCTTCTTTTTAAAGAAGTTATATCGCATGAATTTATGAATCCTTCTCAGTATTTATTTGCTCGTAATTTTTTCTCTATTAAAAGGGCTATTAATTATTGCCGAGAGAATATTCATAAATGGTATGATCTAGCCAATAATAATAACCATGAAAGAGTAAGCGTCGTACATAATAATTTAGCTTTAGAGCACTTCTTAAGTGACGGTAATAAAACGGCTTTAATAAGCTGGGATAAATACACGATAGATACACCAGTTTTAGATATTGTTAATTTATATCATAAAGAATATCTAAATTATGATTTCAGTGAGTTTTTAAGTAAATATCTTCAGCATTTTGAATTAAAAGATCATGAAAAATTACTGCTTTTTGTTCTTCTTCGCATGCCTCTTCTTTGTCCTGAACTGAAATTTACCGTGGAAGATACAGGAAGGGTGAGAGAAGTACTTGATTACGTCTTTAAGTCCGAAGCTTTAATAAGGCCTTACGATACGCCACAGGAATAAAATTAATAAAGCGAATTCTAACAATAAGATAAATACATTAAACCTAAAAGGTAAAATAAGAGTTATTAATAACTGATAAAAGATTAAAACCGAAAGAATGATAATAATAAAGGCCGATATCCCATTGTGCTTATTATACATAGAAATCACCTACTATAATATATACAAAAATTTAGCAAAGTGTTATAATTTTATTAGGGTAGAGATATGAATAATAAAAAGGGATTTGTATTAATCGAGACAATATTAACAATTGTGGTTTTAACAACTACACTTGTTATTTTGTATGGATCATACTCTAAGAGTGTTCAATCAGAAAAAAGAAGACTTTATTATGATGATATCTCTTATGTATATAAAACAATGGTGATTAGAGATGCTTTTACTAAAAGTGTTAATACCTCTAAGTTTAGATTTGCTTTAGATAATGCTCAAGATGACTACTATTTTTATATGTTTAGTTCTGGTAGTGATATATTTCGCGATAATTCTCTTATGTCAAGAGCCAGAGAACTTTATAATTTCAAAGTTTTAATATATGTTCCTTTTAATATGATAACTCCTTTAAAGGCTTGTGCTAATAGTGCAGAAACTACTACTGATATAAAATGTAAAAATACATTAGATAAAATCAATGATTTCACAGATTCAACATTTGTTGATTATGTCAAAACATTAAGCATTGATTATTCTAAAGTTTCTTCAGTTTCAAATATAAAAGGCATTTTGATATCCCTTATTTATGAAGCCAAGGATGGTGGCGACGAAATTGATAAAGGTGCTTATGAAAGTTGCCTTCAACACGAGATATTTGAACATTATGGCGTTGTAAATGGTTCTCAAGCCCAAAAAGAAGCTGCTATTCAAAAATATTATGATGAACCTGGTTTGAGCTTTGATATGCGCTGTGAAAATGCCTTTTATAATTCGTGGGTGTACTTATGATGAAAAATAATCGTGGCTTTATTGCTATATCCGTTGTTTATTCATTTATCCTAGTTTTCCTAATGATTATGCTTATTGTATTAAATTCTTATTATAATAATCGGATGTCATTTAATATCTATAAAGATAATATTAAGGTAAAAGCAGCTTTAGGATATAATTTTGATAGTGAAGCTATCACTTATTTAAGTGAAGAAGTAAAAAAACAAGCAAGTTTAACTAGTACACTAGAATCGGGAGTTAGACAAGATGACTCTTCATATGGTTCTTATCGTTATTTTGGCAAAACACCGAATAATTATATCTGTTTTGGTAAACTAGCAAATAACTGTGATGAAGAAAAATATCTTTTTAGAATTGTCGGTATTTTTAAAGAATCAAATGTTGCGGTTTCAGGTGGGGGAGGCTATGTAACTAAATTAGTAAGAGCTAAACCTTTAAGTACTTCAAGAGCATATAATACATCATCTT
>CANRMZ010000124.1 GCA_947631885.1 uncultured Bacilli bacterium | reverse complement strand
ATTTTCAAGAAGAGAAAACCACTTGCTATAGTACTTAGCAATAGCCATAGGCTTACGTTTATCTTCTAAGGCATAAATTTTTTTATCAAGGCCAAGACCTACGATATTAACGTTTCCTGACGAATAAACATGATTAGGATTATCAATAGAATCTAAATCCCCAAGGATATGAACATTTCCGGAGAAAAAAGACGCTGGATCACATAAAAAGCCTGGCACATACATAGAGTCTTGTTCACTATTACCTTGAAACATAGCATACAGGAGCATAACCACTTATACTATCCAAAAAGCCCGTGATACGAGGTCCATTGCGATATATATTCTCATCACTACCATCATATAAATCACCAGGAATTACAATATGAGTTATATCTTCTGAAAAAGCTATGCTATGAAGTAATCTCAATTTATTAAAACCATTTTGGCTATTATAATGAAGATCGGATAAAATCATTATATTTTTTTCGTTATCAACTTTAGGAGAAGTAATTACATGTTCTTTTTTAATCATATATTTAAATTTCACCAACAAGGTAGATTATAGCACAAAACTTATAATAAAGCTATCTCTATTTTATGCCAAGAAAAAAGTGCCTTATTTAGCACTTTTACTACTTTCTTTTTTAGCAGTTTTTTCTTTTTTTACCGAAGCCTTTTCTTTCTTTACTTCTTTGTCTTTAGTCTTTTCTTTATCTTTATCTTTGTCTTTAGGTTTTGGTAAAGCTTCTTTGCGTGATAAGTTAAGACGGCCACGATTATCATAGCCTAAAGATTTAACCACGATTTCGTCGCCAGGTTTAAACATATCACTAGCTTTATCTACTCGCTTATAATCAAGTTGCGATACGTGGACTAAACCTTCGCAACCAGGCCATAGTTCTACGAAACAGCCAAAGTCCTCGACTTTAACAACTTTACCGGTGTAGATTTCGCCTTCCACTACTTCTTTAACAATGTCCTCAATCATTGCTCGAGCTTTATTAATAACTTCCATATCGCTATGATAAATAATCACTTTACCATCATCTTCAATATCAATCTTAACCGCATCTTTATCATTTACGGACTTAACATTAGATGAATCTAAAATAATCTTCGTTATCATATCGCCACCCTTACCAATAACATCTTTAATCTTTTCCGGGTCAATATTAAATGTTACAACTTTAGGAGCATATGGTGATAACTCTTTACGAGGAGCTTTAATACAATCCGCCATAACATCTAAAATTTTTAAACGAGCTTTCTTAGCTTCATCTAAAGCTTCCTTTAATATAGCTTTAGTAACCCCTTTAATCTTAATATCCATTTGTAAAGCGGTAATACCATCTTTAGTACCAGCAACCTTAAAATCCATATCGCCCATATGATCTTCAAGACCTTGGATATCGGTTAAAATAGTATATTTTTTACCATTCGAGATTAAGCCCATGGCAATACCGGCAACGGGAGCTTTAATAGGAACACCAGCAGCCATTAAGGATAAACATCCACTACAGATTGTAGCTTGGCTTGATGAACCATTACTTTCTAAAACTTCAGATACAACTCTAATTGTATAAGGGAATTCTTCTTCGGAAGGAATAACTTGTAGTAAAGCTCTTTCACCTAAGGCACCATGACCTATTTCTCTTCTTCCTGGACTTCCATATCTTCCTATTTCACCTACACAGAAGTTAGGGAAATTATAGTGAAGCATAAATCTTTTTGTATCTTCAATACCTAAACCATCAAGAATTTGATGATCAGATAAAGGCCCTAAAGTTGTTGTAGCAAGAACTTGAGTTTCACCTCTTGAGAATAATCCTGAGCCATGAGTACGAGGTAAGATATCTACACCCGCATATAAAGGTCTAATTTCATCCATCTTACGACCATCAGGACGAATGTGTTTTTCAATAATAAGTCTTCTTACTTCACCAGCTTCGATATTAAGAAGGGTCTTGTCAACATCTTGCATTAATTTAGCAAAATTTTCTTTATCAGCATATATTTCACTAAAGTATTTGATAGTATTTGCTTTAACTTCTTCAATGCGATCATATTTTTGAATTTTATCTTTAATTTGAATAGCCTCAAGCATATCTTTTTGAGCAAATTCTTCAACAGCTTTTACTACTTCTTCATCTAAGATTGCAGGCTCTAATACCTTCTTTTCTTTACCTATTTCACGAATAATTTTAGCTTGGAATTTACATAATTCTTTAATATTTTCATGAGCAAACATTAATGCTTCAAGCATTTGTTTTTCAGTTAGTTCTTTAGCCCCCGCTTCAACCATACATATTGCTTCTTCACTTCCAGCTACGGTTAAAGCAAGTGGTGATTTTTCAGCTTCAGCCACAGTCGGATTGATAATAAACTTACCATCTTCATCCATTCCTACCATAACGCCAGATACTGGTGTATCAAATGGAATATCAGATATTCCTAAACATAGAGAAGTGCCAAATAAAGCTGCCATTTCTGGGCTATTATCTTGATCAACAGATAAAACGGTATTAATTACTTGAATTTCATTTCTGATTCTTTCATCAAACATCGGTCTTATTGGTCTATCAATAAGTCTGGCAGCAAGAGTCGCTGCATCCGTAGGTCTTCCTTCCCTTTTAATAAATCCACCAGGTATTTTACCAACGGAATATAATTTTTCTTGATATAAAACTTGTAATGGGAAGAAGTCTTGCGTTACAGGAGTCTTACCCATAACACAAGCAGATAGAACAACAGTATCACCGTATCTTACTAGGACACTTCCATTAGCTTGTTTAGCAAGTTCACCAGTTTCAACCACTAAATCTCTTCCTAAAAAGTTTAATTTGAATTCTCTTTTCATACAACTAATCCTTTCAAAAAATAAAAAGACACTAAAAAGTTAGTGCCTATTTTCTTAAATTTAATTTCTTTATTAACTCTCTATAACTCTTAACGTCATTCTTTTTAAGATATTCAAGTAGTTTTTTTCTTCTTCCTACTTTCATTAAAAGACCACGTTTAGAATGATAATCATGTTTATGAACAGTTAAATGTTCTGTAAGTTCATTAATTTCTTTAGTTAAAATAGCAACTTGAACTTCAGCAGAACCACAATCTTTTTCATTCTTACCAAATTCTTTAACGATTTGCGACTTAACATCTTTTGCTAAAGCCATATAATTAATCCTCCTTTTTCTAATAATCCGTTTAAACTGAGTAAGGATTTCGGAGAAAGTCCAAACTAAGTAAAAACGTCTTTATAAATTATATTACATTTATTTTGAAAATGCAATTAAATTCCGATAAAAGCTAAATATAATAAGAATAATATGAATATTACTAAGATAATTGAACCATTTAAACTATCTTGTCTATTGTCGGTCTCTGGTATTCCTACTGCCATGGCAGTAGGAATACCAGAGACCGACA
>CANRMZ010000123.1 GCA_947631885.1 uncultured Bacilli bacterium | reverse complement strand
ACATTAAAAATACCTGTTTTTGTTAGAATTTATCTAGGATTTTTAAAAATTTACTTCACGCCAGAAATTCTAGAACCTTTATTTATCCACAAAGAAGCTGCTGTATCACCTAAGGAGTTAAGCATTGTTGCTGGAGCATCAGTAATGGTAGCAATTATTGTTAAAATAGGAAGTGCAGATATTGGGAAGCCTAAAAGGGTTATTATTAACATCTCTGATATAGTACCGCCGCCTACAGGTACAGCTGTAATAAGAAGGCTTGCGACGATAGCTACAAGGCAAACCTCAAAAACACTTATAGAACTACCAAATAAATAAACTAAAAACATTATTTTGAATACACTATCAATAACCGATCCATCCTTATGGAAACTAGTACCCAAAGATAGGGTAGTATTACAAACATCTTCATTAACACCCATATTCTTTATTGCTTTAACATTGACTGGTAAAGTAGCAGCAGAAGAGCATGTACCTAGTGAGCAAAGAATAACTGGAAGACTTTCTTTCCAAAAGGTTTTAATACTTTTGCCACATAATAGAGCAATTAATGAGTAAACTACAATGGCAAAAATGATAGATATCACTGTGTAATAGATGAATACCTTTAGATAGCTTGTAGCTACACTGGCACCAAAAGATCCGACCATAGAAGCAAAGTAAGCACATATTCCTATCGGGGCATAATACATAATTATTTTAATGATATTCATAATTATTTCATTAGCAGTTTCTAAGCCCTTTATAATTTTTTCTTTATTATCAAGACTATTTATAGATATACCTGTTAAGATGCTAAATGTTATTAGAGCAATGATGTTATTTTTAGATATTAATTCCGTAAAATCAGATACACTAAACATTGAGACAAACTTTTCCAGATAGTTCATAGCTTCACTCGTAACACTTCCATCCATTGAATTTAAAGCGGAAGTTGAAACAAAGTTATAAGCATATGTAGCGGCAACACCAACAGCAACGGATATTATAGCCATTAAGATGAATACTACAAAGATTCTTCTTATTAGTTTGAAGGCTTTACGAGGTCTTATTTTAGCAATAGCTAAAGTGACAGTTACAAATATAAGAGGAGCAATAACTACTGATAATAGATTAATAAATAATTCGCCAAGTGGTGCTATATATGAAGCTTTATCTTTGAATATAAGGCCTATGGTAACACCTATTACCATACTTAAAATAAGTGCTATACTAGTGCCCCACCTTTTTAAATAATTCATTATAATCACCTATATTATATATATTCAAATATACGAGATATGTGCCCAATTTTTGCTCAAAATTATATAATTATTAAATTGACTAGGAATATTAAATGTGTTAATATTAAAATGAAATTTAAGGAGGAAGTAATGGAACTAAAAGGAAGTAAAACAGAAGCTAATTTAATGGCTGCCTTTGCTGGTGAAAGCCAAGCAAGAAATAAATATACATATTATGCATCAAAAGCAAGAAAAGATGGTTATGAACAAATCGCTGCTATCTTTGAGGAAACTGCTAATAATGAAAAAGAGCATGCTAAACTATGGTTTAAAGAATTAAATGGAGGAGAAATTCCTTCAACTGAAGAAAACTTAAAAGATGCTGCTCATGGTGAAAACTATGAATGGACAGAAATGTACAAAGAATTTGCGGAAACAGCTAGAGAAGAAGGCTTTGATCAAATAGCATTTTTATTTGAAAAAGTTGGTGAAATTGAAAAACATCATGAAGAAAGATATTTAAAACTATTAGATAATGTAGAAAAAGATCAAGTATTCCATAAGGATGAAGAAGTAATTTGGATTTGCCGCAACTGTGGTCATGTTTACTATGGTAAGGATGCTTTAAAGGTTTGTCCTGTTTGTAAACATGCTGAAAGCTTTATGGAACTTAAAGCTGTTAACTATTAATATACAGTGATTTATTAAAGTAGTTTTAGAAGATTATTAGAGAGTAATAAAGATGGTGAAATTATTACACAAAACTAAAATGAAATTCAAATAATGAGTATAAACGATTAAGTCGCGTTAAGACAAAAGAGTGTATGAAGCTTCATAAATTAAGGTGGTACCGCGGGCATGGCTCGTCCTTAAGTTATGGAGCTTTTTTGTATAATGAAAGGATATATAATGGAAAATAAACTAAAAGAAATACTAGCTTCTGCTAAAGAAGAAATAGAAAAAACTACCAAAGAAGCTGATTTAATGAATGTTAAATCAAAATTACTTGGTAAAACAAGTGAGATTTCTTCATTACTATCTTCTTTAAAAGATATGTCTATTGAAGATAAGAAGAAATATGGAAGCTTAATAAACAATACGAAAAAAGAACTCGAGGGTTATGTAAATGATCATTTAACTAAACTCGAAAGTAAGAGTAATATTACTTTTGATGATACTTTAGATTATGATATTAAAAAAGGATCACTTCATCCGGTTACAATTGTCGGAAGAGAAGTAACGGATTTACTACGTAAAATGGGCTTTACTATTGTAAGTGGTCCCGAGATGGAAACAGAATATTATAACTTTGAAGCATTAAACGTACCTAAAAACCACCCCGCAAGAGATATGCAAGATACTTACTATCTTGATAATGGTATGCTTTTAAGAACCCAAACTAGTGATAACCAAATCCATGCGATGGAAAGATATGGAGCTCCTTTAAGAATCTGTGCGCCAGGTAGAACATTTAGAAACGAAGATATGGATGCTGGCCATGAAACCACATTCTTTCAACTTGAAGGTATGGTTATTGATAAGAATATATCAATTGAAAACTTACTTTATACAGTAAGAAGCTTAGTAAGAGAAATACTAAAACAAGATGTTGAAGTAAGACTTAGACCAGGCTTTTTCCCATTTACTGAACCATCTTTTGAAATGGACGTTAGTTGTACTATCTGTGGTGGTAAGGGATGTCCTACTTGTAAAAATAGTGGTTGGGTAGAACTTGTTCCTGGTGGAATGGTTCACCCTAATGTTTTAAGAGCAGGAGGCATAGATCCAAATGAATATACTGGTTTTGCATTTGGCTTTGGCTTAACAAGACTTGCGATGATGAAATATAAAATAAGTGATATAAGACTACTTAATAGTGGAGATGTTCGTTTCTTAGAACAATTCAATATTAAATAAGAAAGGAGTTATTATTAATGTTAATTTCATGTAATAAATTAAAAACTCATATTAAAAATAGTGAAGATATTGATTTTCTAAAAGTATGGGATAAATTTACCATTAGAACTGCTGAAGTAGAAGAAGTTAAAGTCGTTGGCGGTAATATTGATGGCGTAGTTGTTGCTCAAATTGTTGACTGCCAAGAACATCCAGATAGTGACCATATGCATGTTTTAATGGTTGATTATGGTGAGAAAGAACCTATTCAAGTTGTATGTGGTGCTCCGAATGTTCGCAAAGGCTTAAAGACTTGCTTTGTTAAAGTAGG
>CANRMZ010000122.1 GCA_947631885.1 uncultured Bacilli bacterium | reverse complement strand
AGCAAGATATCCGCCAATAAGACCTCCAATATGGCATGAGGCATCAATACCTGGTAAGAAACTCATGATAAGGTTGACAACGATAACCGGTATAAGCCTTGTTAATAAACTATCTTTAAAATAAAGTCTAAACTTCATACCAAAGTAAACTAGAGCTCCTAAAACACCAAAGATAGCTCCTGACGCTCCAACAGACATGACGCTTGGATTAATACCAGCACTTAATAAAGCTCCACATATCGCACTAATTAGATAAATAAAAATAAATCTCTTAGTTCCATATCTGGCTTCCGTCTGAGGCCCAATTATAAACAATGAATACATATTCATAATAATATGCATCCATCCCCCATGTAAGAAAGCATAAGTAATAAGACGCCATGATTGTGATAAACTTGTAAGGATATTGCTAAAGCCATTTTGGAAATAGATACCACAGTTAGCACCAAGCATACCAAGAATATCAACAGCATCATTTGAATTAAAATTACCTTTTAATAAAACATACTCAACAGCAAACATCACAAGACATGCTACAATTACAAAATAAGTAAACCAACACTTCTTGCCACTAAAAATACGTTTATATCTAGCATTTTCTCTTTCGGTTCTAGCATTGATATCATTGGTAACATTAAATAATAGTTCAAGTCCATCATCTGAGGTATACATCCCATTACGCATATCAGGGAATATTTCTAATAACTCTTTATTATTTTGCACATCATCTAAATTACTAATAGATAAATTATCTACATTCTTAAGTCCCTCTTCATTAACATCAGGATCTTCATTTAAATTTATATTTAAAGCATTTATCGTAAATGATAAAGTTTTTCTCTTAATTTGTTTTAAGATATTTTTAATGCGAAATTGATCAAATTTAAATTGTTCATTATTAAAAATACGATTACTATTGATTCTAATAACGCGATATGGTCCATCAAGTTTTTCAAGCCAAATCTCATCTTTTACCCCTTGAACAAAGATTGGTGAATAGTTCTCTTTAGTCACGAAATAATGAACTAAACTCATAAGTACTTGATCTTCTCTTCGTATATTCATATTATCTTCCTTCCTTTGTTATTATACCATACAACAATTATTTTCAAAACAAGAAAACTTATAGCTTACAGACTAGCTATAAAATCAGACATTTCTTTAGGCATTTCTGCCGTGAATTCAAGGTGTTCATTTGTTATAGGATGCGTAAACTCTACTTTCCATGAGTGTAAAAATTGCCCAAATTCAGTAGTATCTTTAGTATTATATACTGGATCATTATAAATAGGAAAACCTATATATTTCATATGAACTCTTATTTGGTGAGTTCGACCTGTTTCTAGATTAAGACTTACTAAAGTATAACCTTTATATCTTTTTAAAACTTTAAGATGAGTAATAGCCTTTTTCCCATCTTTAAACACACCCATTTTATTAAAGTTATTACTATCTCTTTTAATCGGGGCATCTATCGTAGCTTTATCATAAGGAAGCTCACCATCCAAAAGAGCAATATAAGTTCTTTTAATAGAATGTTCTTTAAACATATCCGCTAATAACTCATGAGCTTTATTAGTCTTAGCAACTAACATAAGCCCAGAAGTATCCTTATCAATACGGTGTACTATACCTACCCGCGAAGAGCCATTTATATCACTTAAGTTTTTCGTATAATACATAAGGCCATTTACTAAGGTATGGGAATAATTACCACTTCCTGGATGTACTACTAGTCCCGAAGGTTTATTGATAACCATTAAATAATCATCTTCATAAACGATATTTAAATCCATTTTTTCAGGCAAAATATCTGTATCTATTTTAAAGCTTTCATCAAGTTCTATCTCATCGCCCATTTTAGGTTTATAACTTCCCTTTTTAATCTCATCATTAACTAAAATAAAGCCATCATCAAGCATCTTAGTTATAAGAGCACGTGAAAATTCCGTATTAAGACTTAAGTATTTATCTAAACGATCATTATTATTTTCTTTTACTTCTATTTTCATTATCTTCACCTAAATAGATACTCCATATTAATAACATAACACCAATGAAAACAAAACTATCAGCAATGTTAAAAATAGGATAATCATAATTAAATATCATAATGTCAATAAAGTCAATAACATGACCATAGATTAGTCTATCAATTAAATTGCCAAATAAACCACCGAAGATTAAGGAAAAAGCTAATATATTACGTTTGTTTTCTTTAAATTTAGGCAAATATAAAAGCAAAAGAATAAAAATAATAATCGATATGCTTATTATTAAATAAGGGCTATCGGCAAGCATTGAACAAGCTATGCCAGTATTATAACTCTTAGTAATATAAATAAATCTATCTGCAATCGTATATGTCACATTAAGGGGTAATGCTCTATCTAAAACTATCTTACTTACTTGATCCACTATCAAAAATAGCATTGTAAAAAGTGCCACTTTCTTTTGCATATCTAATTTACTAAATAGTTTCTTTATTTTTTTCATACGACTTAATTATATAATACTTTTTAGACTCTAACAAGTATAACATCCTTGCCAATTTTTTCAATATCACTATATTTAAAAGTAACCTCTTCTTTTTTATAATTTCTTTGAAATAACTTTCTATTTTCCACAACAAAGGAAATTATTTGGCCATTATCAAGTCCCGTTTTCATAGATATGATATCTTTATCTTGTAATTCTGATAAATACATATTCATATTAAAGTATATTTTATAATTATTATTAATATTACTTGCTGATTAACATTTGCAAGTAAATCAAGTTACTCGCAAGCACTACATACTGGAGCAGCAGCACCATAAGAACGAATATACTTTAACTGAATGCTATTTTTTTGGAAAGAGGTTTCATGGCCAGAGCTGTCTTTTACTATAACTTTGAAATTGTGTAAATAACAGTATTCTAGCCCTGTTATTGTTATTACATTTTCGCTAATATTTGTTTTAACATCTTGGCCACATTTATTCTGAGTTGCACCACATTGAGTACAAGAATTTTCTACAGTGTAAGTATAGTTGCCATCGCCGCCTGTTGCATACACTGTAAGTTTTGCAGTAAGATGTTCACTAGTATCAACACCCACACTCGTTATTTCAAGTGGCTCATCTTTTTTCTTATCAAAATATAAGTTACATCTATAAATTTTGTTTGTTGTTAAAAGTATATTATTATCGTTATATGATAAAACCTCTGCTGCATTTTCAGTATTATTGCATTTACTTTTGGCTGTATTAAGTTGGTATTGACTTTCATCTGGCCATGTTTCATTGTTCCATTCATCATACTTAGTATTATCGCTTCCGTTTTGAACCATTATTGCCATTTCAGAACCTAATTCCATATCATTACTCTTATTACTAAAGCTTAATAATACAGTTATAGTTGTTAAAATTATAATTAATATAATCACTATAAATATTCTTTTTTTCATATATCCTCC
>CANRMZ010000121.1 GCA_947631885.1 uncultured Bacilli bacterium | reverse complement strand
ATCCTTAATAGCAGTTCGCATATCTACCCTAAGTTTAGCATCAAGGTTTGACAAGGGTTCATCCATCAGTAGAACATCTGGTTGAATCACTACAGCACGAGCTAGAGCAACCCTTTGCTGTTGCCCTCCTGATAATTTCTCAGGTAAGCGATCTTTATATTCAGTGATCTGCATGATATCTAACATTTCCATAACTTTTTTTGTTTTCTTCATAACTTCACAACCTTTAATTAAATTATAACAAATATGATATAATAATTAAAGGTGATTAAATTGTATAAAAATGGTATAGATATAGTATATATAAAAAGGTTTGAAAATATTAAAGATGGTTTTATAGAAAAATGTTTTACAACTAATGAAATAGAATACATAAATACTAAAGCTAACAAACTTGAAACAATGGCTGGTATATTTGCAAGTAAAGAAGCTTTTTTAAAATCAATAAATAAAGGAATAGATGACTATAGTTTACTTGATATAGAAGTCTTACATAAAAATAATATTCCTTATATAACTCTTCATAACGAACTAAAAAAAGATATAGATTATAAAGAAATATCTCTATCTATATCTCACGATGGTTCTTATGCAGTAGCAAGTGTTATTATTTTATTACACTCTTAGAATAAATCTCATAACTTTCATTCCAAGACTCATACTTTTTATCATTTCTATGGTCTTTTACTAAATTATTTGTTTTTAAATATTCTCCTATAAAATTACTTACTTTAACTGCACCATAATAATTTAAATGGTTTCCTTTGTCTCTAGTTTCTGTTTTCCAATCAATTCCTAAAGGGTTATCAATATTAAGATCTATAAAATCTAACCCATATTCATCTTTTAAATTAAGAATTCTAGCGTGCTTACTATAACTCCATGCTTTCATATTAGGTGTACTTACTAAAACTAACTTAATATTATTTTGATTACAATATTTTACTATCTTATCAAACATATCTAAATTACTTTTAGGTATCTCTGTTACTTTTTCACTATATTTCATATAGTCTCTATATTTTGCTGACTGTGTTTTATTAATATACTTAAACCCTTTATAAACATTAACTTTACTAAACTTAGTATCATTATTTAAAAAATTAAACATAAACTTTTTCCAATTATTATGGTAATTTATAATATATAAAGAAGACATAATATTTTTATAGTCATAATACCATACTTTATTTTTTGGATTTCTAAAAATAACATTAGTTTCTAAAAACATAACTTTAGGGTGTTGTGTATCATTTGCAATTTCTAAATAATTATAAGCGTCTTCTAAGAGCTGTGCAGAGTTCGCACAAGCAAAAGTAGTAAACCCATAATTATTCCATACTTCCATAGGTGAAAAAGCAGAATAAATTAAACTATCTCCTACAAAAATACTATCAACTGTATCTTTTTCTTCAGTTAAAATCTCATACTTACTTATTTCATACAAACTATATTTTAAATTATGATAAGGTACAAGTGCATAAGAAATAAGTTCTACTAAAATAAACAAAATCAATAAAAATACAAAACTTTTTAATACATTCTTCATAATACCACCCTAGAAATCTGCATAAATAGGCTCGACTGGTTGATAACCTACTCCATATGCACCAAACACTATAATACTAAGTATAAGTAAATAATATAAACTCCATCTAATAACAATATTCTTTTTACTAATACTCTCTCTTACATTCTTTCCCTTTTCTTTTAACACACTAATTACAAAAACTACTATAAGAGAAATAATAACAATAGCATAATCTTTTATATCTAATTTTAAACTAAGCATCTCACTTCCAAAATTATTAAAAGTAAAATTAGTAAATATCCTTTTAATCATACCTGTTGCAACATTAACTGTAGGTGCTCTAAAAATAAGTTCACCAATAAATATCAAAAATGTTGTTTTAATAATTCTTAAACTTTTATATATTCTATTATTTCTATTAATCTTTAATTTTAAACATATTTTACTAATAAAAGGCTCGAATATATTTCCTAAAAATATAAGAATAAAATGGTAATAACCAAATAATATAAATGTCCATCCAGCTCCATGCCATAAACCATTTAAAGACCAAACAGCAAACAAAGCAACAAAACCCATAACTAAAGAAGATATATGACTATTAAATAATTTCTTAAAGAGTCCTGCTACCTTTTTAACACATTTAGATAAACTAACTGGATAAAAAATATAATCTTTAAGCCAAGTTCCTAAAGTAATATGCCATCTACTCCAAAATTCACTAATATTTTTAGAAAAGAATGGTGCTTTAAAGTTTTCTGGTAATTTAACATTAAATATCTCTGAGGCGCCAATAACTACATCCATTGTTCCAGAAAATTCCATATAAAGTAGTATTGTATAAAAAATTGCTCCAAATAATACAGTAACTCCTGAATAATTTAAATAACTACTAAATATTAATTTAACAAAAATATTAAGTCTATCAGCAATAACATACTTTTTAAATAAACCATAAAATATTCTTTGATAACCAAAACATAAATTGTGATAAGTTACTTTTTCACCACTACAAATACTACTATCTATTTCATTAAATCTAGTTATAGGTCCTTCCATAATTGTAGGAAAAAATGATAAATACAAAAGTACTTTTATAATATTATTACTTGGCACTATTTTCTCATTATAGCTATCCACTAAATAAGAAATTGCTTCTAAAGTATAAAAAGATATACCAATAGGCGCTAGATGCTTAATAATTTTAAAACTATAATCTATATTTAAAAATTTTAAAATATCATTAAAAGTTAAAGTAAAAAAATTTAAATTCTTAAAAAAGAATAAAAATGATACATTAAATAAAATAGTTAAAATTAATATTACTTTTTTACGTTTTTTATATTTACTCTTAATTAACTTCTTTTCTTCCTTCTCTTGTACTTTCTCAAGTAATTTATCTCTATCCTTATCTATTTCTTTCATAATAAGTCCAGCAATATAAATAGATAAACTAGATAAAATAACAAATACAATTAACTTATTACTAATAATATAAAAGAAAATATAACTTGCTATTAAAAGTACTATTGGTCTAACCTTTTTAGGTAAAATATTATAAATAATAATTACAAGAGGTAAAAACACAAACAAAGGAAATAAACCAAAATAAGACATTAGATTTCCTCTTCTAACCTAGTTATTAGTTCCCATATTTTTTTAGCAGAATTAAAGTTTGCTGGTATAATTTCTGTAGTTGGAATAACTACATCAAACTCATCTTCTATTTCACTAATTAAAGATAAAATAGTAAGTGAATCTAAGTGTCTTCCGTCCACTAAATCTTCACAAGTATTATAATCTACTTCTGGATTTAACTCCTCTAAAATTTCAATTAACTTTTCCATAACATTCACTCCTTTACTTCATTTGGAAAATTAACTATACTTGTTTTAACATTTTCTCTAACAAGCATTAATTTATTATCTTTATATATAACTACTTTAGGTA
>CANRMZ010000120.1 GCA_947631885.1 uncultured Bacilli bacterium | reverse complement strand
TAAATTTAAGACAGTGCCTGCCCGAGTGGCGGAATAGGTAGACGCACAGGACTTAAAATCCTGCGGGCATTAAAACCCGTGCCGGTTCAAGTCCGGCCTCGGGCACCATCTTAAAAATGAACTCCTTATTAAGGAGTTTTTTTATGTTTTTAAATACGTTTATACTATAAATTACATTTTTTACATGTTATAATTTATATGATAAAGGGTTTGATGATATGATTGGTGAAATAACAGAAATATTCAATAATAAGGTTACCTTATTAAAAGCTAACAACTTAGACTTTAAAAATATTATAAATAAATATGTCAAAATATATAGTAATACTTCCTTTTTTGTTGGAGAAATCGTAGGTGTTAATAAAACAAGTATCTTCATTAACCTACTTGGAGAAATAAGAAATCATAAGTTTATCTCTGGTGTTAATATCAAGCCAGATTTTGATAGTAGTGTTGAACTTATGACAGAAAATGAAATTAAAATGCTATTTAATAGTAGTTCAACATCCTCTAAAGGAAGTTTATATTTAGGCAAAAGTGTTATATATAATGATTTAAATATTTTTGCTAATATCAATAACCTGTTTGCTAATCATTTAGTTATTTTAGGAAATACAGGAAGTGGTAAATCTTGTGCCATGGCTCGAATCTTGCAAAACATTTTTTATAAAAATGATTGTTCTGCAGCTAATGCCACTTTTTTCATAATTGATGCCTATGGCGAATATGCTTCCGCCTTTAGTATGATAAATGGTGTTAATCATGAATTATGTTATAAAAATTATATATCTGATTCTAAAGATGGCTCTTCAGAATATATTAAAATTCCCCTTTGGCTATTAAGTCTCGATGATATTTGCATCCTACTTGGAGTTACTAAATCCATGCAAATTCCGATTGTGGAAAAAGCACTCAAACTTGTTAATGCTTTTAAAAAAGAAACTATCCATCAAGAAGAAACTATTAATAGTATTGTAGCTTCTTCCTTACTTGATATTTTAATAAATGGTAAATCGGCAGCGCAAATTAGAGATCAAATATTTTCCGTTTTATCAAGATATAATACGCCATCTTTAAATCTAGAGAGTCCCGTTTTTGTTCCAGGCTATACTCGCCCTTTAAAGCAATGTTTACTAATTGATGATACAGGCAAAATTAGAGAAATGGAACTTGTTATTAACTTCCTAGAATCATTTATCAAAGACAATATTGAAATGGAATTACCTAATGGCACATACATGTATAGTTTAAATGATTTATTATATGCCTTTGACTTTGCTCTTATTGATGAAGGACTTTTAAATAATCCTGAAATATATGCCCTAGCTCATGAATTAAGAGTTAGAATTGCTAGTATTATAGATGGCGAATATAATAATTTCTTTAAACTAAATCATTACTGTACTAAAGAAGAATTCATTAATGAACTTATTACTAAAGATGGCAAAAAAGCGCAAATTATTAATCTAAATATTAATAATGTTGACGATAGATTTGCTAAGATAATTACTAAGATATATGCTAAATTATTATTTGACTACGCTAAAAATGATATTGAAAGAGCCTCAATGCCAATGCATATTATTCTTGAAGAGGCCCATAGATATGTTCAAAATGATCATGATGTTGATATCTTGGGCTATAATATTTTTGAAAGAATTGCTAAAGAAGGTCGTAAGTATGGTGTATTGCTTAATTTGATAAGTCAAAGACCCTCCGAGCTTTCGCAAACTGTACTTAGTCAATGTAATAACTTTATTATATTTAAGATAACCCATCCTACTGATTTAGAGTATGTAAAAGCTGTTGTTCCTTATGTAGAAGAAGACATGATAGATAAAATAAAATGTCTTCAAACAGGCACTTGTTTATGCTTTGGTAATGCCGTTAAACTGCCAATTCTTACAAGATTAGATCTAGCTTCTCCTGCACCATCAAGTAGTAGTGCTAATATTGAAGAACTTTGGTACAAATAAAAGACAGTTCTAATTTGAACTGTTTTTTTCAATCTCGGAAATTTTATCAGCTATCCACTTATCTAGATTATTCTTAAGTGGTAGAAAACCAAGTCTTGATTCCATAACCTTATTTTTAGAATTAGATTTATAATTAATATTTTTGATTGATAATTTAAGTTTTTCTTCCTCTTCATTAACTTCGAGAACTTGACAACAAATAATCTCTCCTATTGATAAAAAATCATGAATATCTTTTACAAATGCATTTGATACTTCGGAAATATGAATAAGACCTGTGTAGTTATCTTCAAGACTAACAAATGCTCCATATTTCTCGATTCCTGTGACTTGGCCTTTGACGATACTTCCCGTCTTATAATCAGCCATGATTCTGTCTCCCGAAGTTATTATACCACATATTTTCTAATATAGACATTTAATTAAAATAATTGTACAATAACCTTGTGATTATAAATGGAAGAAAAGATTAAAGAAGTTATTGAAAAAATTCGTCCTTATATAAATATGGATGGTGGCGATATTGAGTTTATTAAGTATGAAGATGGTTATGTTTATATAAAACTCACGGGAGCTTGTGCTAGTTGTATGTTTCAAGATGATACCGTAAATGATGGTCTTTTAGAAATGTTTACTAGCGAAATACCAGAAGTCAAAGGCGTTATAAACGTTAGTATATAAGATACTCTATTTCAATCAAGGGAGCATATTTACTAATAAGTAAGTATGCTTCTTTTAAAAATCCTTTATAATCTTCACTTTTTTTAATAATATTTAACATCTTAGTACTGTCTTCATTTTTATTAACTATTTTTTCATATATATCAAAATAATAAGTGGGATATAATAATCTTGCATAAAGCATATTATAACTGTATGGAGTTAATTTAACACTTTTTAAATAAGTTTCTAATTCTAAATAAGCATCATCACCTGCGAAGAAAACACTTTTTATATACTCAGCAATATCTCTTACTTCAAGATCAAATATAAAAGATAAAGGATTAAGATAATTAAGACCGTAATTAGGATAATAAATCCTTTTATGACTTAAAGTAATCTTATCATCATCTGATATTTTATACCTACTATTTATGATATTTACATATGCTATTGCTGTTTCGCTTAAACCTAGATAATAATCTATCGATTTATGAATTATAGGATCTATATTAATTTCATTAAGTTGATTTTCAATATAATCTACTTTACTAGACCAAAGCATTTCCCAATTATTACGATATAAGTCTCTTTTCTTTGACGATAATTTTATTTTTTTATTATAATCAACAAGATCCATAATATCAAATTTTTCAGTCTTACTATTTATTTTCAAGAGAATGTATTTCTTACCTTCAACATCTGTTATTAAATCATTTTTTATATTATATATAAAATCATGAACTGGCAAATTATTATATTTTAACTCCTCATAGCAACTTACTAAATCTTTAAGTTCTTCCTTACTGCGCAAATATTCAACAAAATAATAATCATTACTATTATAAGTGAAATAAAAGTTACCACCTGACATATATAGCT
>CANRMZ010000119.1 GCA_947631885.1 uncultured Bacilli bacterium | reverse complement strand
AATATTTCTAAACATCTCTAATTTATGTTCCATCATACTTTGAATCTTAACTGAACCTTTTTCTTTATATGACCAGTGAGAAGCAATACCATTTTCAGCAATCTCATCCATTTCATAAGTTCTGATTTGGACCTCATAATTTTTACCACCCGGACCAATTACGGTTGTATGAAGAGATTGATACATATTCTCTTTAGGAATTGCAATATAGTCTTTAAAACGATTAGGAACTGGACGATACTTCGAGTGAATTAACCCGACAACAGCATAACATTCACTTTCTTTTTCAACGAAGACTCTTAAGGCTAAGATGTCATAAATATCTTCCCATTTCTTACCATTTTGGAGTTTATTATAAATACTAAAGACGCTTTTAACCCGGCCCTTTATCTCAAACTTAATACCATTTTCTTTAAGGATTGAAGAGATGCTTTCTTTCATTTCTTTTAAATAACCATCAAGTTCAATCGTCGTATTATTTAATTTTTCTAAGATATCATTATAAACTTCCGGTTTTTGGTAATAAAGGCATAAGTTTTCCAGTTCGCCTTTAATAGAGTACATACCAAGACGATGGGCAATGGGCACAAGAACTCTTAAAGTCTCACTAGCCACCTTTTTTTGATGTTCTTTGGTAAAGCACTCCATTGTTCTCATATTATGTAGACGATCAGCAAGCTTAATAAATAAGACTCTAACATCATCACATAAACCGACCATTACTTTTCTAAGGTATAAAGCACTACTATCTGAATCATCTACCATTTCTAATTTATTTATCTTGGAAACCGAATTAATGATGTTCAATACTTCTTCTCCAAATAATTCTTCAATGTCTTTGGTATTACCATCACCAACATCAATTACGTCATGCAAAAGACCACTGACAATAGTCGTGGTATCAACATTTAGCCCAATAAGAATATCCGTAACTGCTAAAGCATGATCAATTTGTCTATCACCATTAGCTCTTTTTTTATCTTTTAAATGCTCTTGAGCATATTCATAAGCTTTTTTAATAACTACGATATCATCAGGATTATTTATCTTTAATAGTAAATCATCTATTGTCAAAATCACACCTTCTTCTTCCGAATGTAGTCAATAATATCTCTTTCGGTAAGACTTAAAATATTATCAACCATCTCACATAAATTTAATTCATCATTATTATCCCAAATACTCTCTTTTAAATAGTTCCATATATCAAGTTCGGTTACCTCAATCTTTTGGTTAGCAAGTTCATTTTTTCGGGTATTAAGTGCAGGATATAATCTTTTATATAATTCATTTAATGATTTAAATTTTATTTCTTTGTTCATAAGTATATTATACTTTAAATATATTATTTAGTCATCAATTTTAGCCAAATTAAATTTAAAGTATCAAGGCATATTTTACTTTCTTACTAATATAAATTTAGTAATGAAACTCGTCAAAAATAAATTTCTAACTTCTACTTTAATACTTATTATAAGTGGGATGTCAACGAAACTTTTGGGCATGATTATCAGGATTATCTTCACGCGGATCGTCGGTACTAAAGCTATCAGTTTATATACGCTTGTAATGCCTACTTATTCCCTGTTTTTAACAATTAGCTCTTTTGCCATGCCCACAACCATCTCTAAATTAATATCGGAAAAAGAAGATGTCAAAGTAATAAATACGGCAAGTATTATAATTATTTTACTAAATCTTCTTATTATCATAATTATCCATATAACAGCTCCATATATAGCTAGTAATCTTTTAAAAGAGCCTAATTGTTATCCTTTGTTAATTGCAATGAGCTATACCTTTCCTTTTGCCTCGATTGCCTGCATCTTAAAGGGTTACTTTTACGGCAAACAAAAAATGGCGCCCCATGCCATATCCAATACCGCCGAGCAAATCGTAAGACTTATTCTAGTGTTAACAATTATGCCCCTTCTTGCTAAAAAAGGCTATGTTTATGCTGCCTGTGGTCTTATCTTTACCTCTTTTTTCACGGAGCTTACTTCAATCATCGTCTTTTTAATATGTATGAATAAAAAAGATTTAATTAATATTGCCAAGATATCTTATAATAAAACAGATGCTCATGATATATATGAACTTTCGATGCCCACGGTTACAAGTAGAATTGTCGGTAATATATGTTACTTTTTAGAGCCTATCATTCTTACTAATACTCTTTTATATGTTGGTTATACACCGGAATTTATCCTTTTAGAATATGGATCTTATAATGCTTTTGCTGTTTCTACTTTAACTATTCCTTCGTTTTTTATTGCCGCGATATCCATGGCTTTAATACCTGAAATATCAAAGTACTTAGCTAAAGGTAACTATAAAATAGTTAAAAAAAGATTAAAAGAAGCTTTTATCTTTGCTTTTATTATTGGCATTGGCTTTACCAGCATTATTTATATCTTCCGTTATCCAATTCTATCCTTTTTATATAATGATACTTCAGCTGCCGATTATATTAAATATTTATCTTTCTTTTTCATCCTTTTTTATCTTGAAGCTATCTTCTCATCCTTTATGCAAGCCATTAATCAAAATAAAGTAACATTAAAAATCACTATTATAGGAAGTATTATCAAACTTATTGGCATCTTTATTTTCTCCCTTTTAAAAATCGGGGTTTATTCTTTATTAATAGCTGAAATACTTAATATAATAGTGGTTGTTTTCTTAAATTATATTTATACCAAAAGATATCTTAAGCATCTGGGTTAGTTCTTTTTCTGCTGCTAGGTAAGCCATAATGTTCACAAGCTTTGGAAAAGATAGCTTCCGTTAAAGTATGAAGTGAGTTTTCAATGGAATCTAAAACAGCTCCTGTTACAGTACCACTTACCACTAGTTCATACATCGTATCAATAATAGCTAAATCATTTTCATAGCCCTCATAAGCAACATCATTAACATATTCTCTTAAATAACCAATATTTTGTGCTAAAGGCACTTCTTCAACAGGTGTATATTCAACATCAATTATTTTGGGCTTAGGTACCGGCTCAAAATCAGAAGAATTATCTTTCCACTCGCTTTTGGGGATTTCTTCAAAATCTACATCAATTATTGGTCTTCCATCTTTAGTATATTCTACCTTTTTAGTCATATCTTCTTTCCTATCTACTCCTAAAGCCTGTGTAAGTTCATCTATTAATATATCATAATCGTCATACTCTAATGAATATTTAATGGCTAGTATTTTAGAGTACTCTTTTACCGATTTTAACTTAAGAAATAATAAGCTTCCACTGATAAGAGCACATGATGCCGATATAATAAGAAATATGATGCAAATAGTATTTATTACAGCAACAGAATTAAAGGCAATTAATCCCACTAAAGTTATGGCACTAAGTACATTACATAGGAAACTAAAACGAGCTCTTTTAAAGCGAACATCATCTTGTAAAATGGTCTTCTTAATTAACTTAGCAACTTTATCTAGTCTTTCTTTATCTAAAAACATATTTCCCCTCACAGGAAGGATATTATATCACAAACAAAAAATATGACAATGTCATATTCAGACTGTTGACAAAGTAAAAATTTGAAGACAGTCTTTTT
>CANRMZ010000118.1 GCA_947631885.1 uncultured Bacilli bacterium | reverse complement strand
ATAACTAGAAATGATGAAGTTCAGATTACTGAATATAATCAGGAAGCTATTATAGCTGCTCTAGATAGTCAACTTGAGGTTGTAGTGGGTGTTAATGCAAATTCTGATACCATGCTTTTGGATGAAGCAATCCTTACTAAATTAAAAGAAACCCAAAAATTACTCACAATCAAAATTTTAGATGAGTTTGGCAATATCCAAGAGGTTATAATAATAAATGGTGCTAACATAACTGATACATCCACATTATCACTTGATTTAATGCGTAATATCACTGATAAAAAGTTACTCCAAAAGTTAGAGTCAAGTTATACAAGCATTAATACTAAAGGAAGTAATATACCAGAAAATACCATTTTTCGTCATTATATAGATTCAATTAAAGATCAATATATTTTATATTACATTGACGGTGGCAAAGTAGCAACACAAAAGCTAGAAATGAAAAATGGCTATGTTGAATTTACATTAAATAATAATGCTAACTATGCGATTGTTAAAACACCTGAAGGAAGCAAAGAACCGATTGTTGAACAACCAAAAAAGGATCCTATAAAAATTGAAAAAAATAATGACGGCCTAAGCAAATGGCTTATATTTGGTGGTGGAACTATCGCTTTAGCAGGAAGTACTGCTGGAGTAGTATACGTACTTAAAAAGAAGAAAAGTATTATTGATGGAGCTGAAATTGAATATCTTGATTTAGAGCCTGAAAATAATGCTGTGGCGGCTCCTGCTGTAGAAAATAGTTCTGTTGACACGATTCCTGCTATGGATACATTAGATATTGATGTTGAGACATTATCATCCGAGCCAGCAGTAGAAATGTTAGCAATTCCTGATCCTTCTGTTACACCAAAAGATGAAACGACGGGAGCTAAAGAAAACTATCATTATGAATGGCAAAAAGAATACTTTACGAAAAAAGAAAAAGAAGATAAAATTAAGGCTGATCTTAATGATTTATTAGATCCTAAATATGAAATTAAACCTATATTAAGTGCGGAAGCTATTGCTGATACATTTGTTGATGTTAAAATTGATTTTGATTTTGAACCTATCGAAAATAGTGTATCAGTAACTCCTAATGAAACAGTTGATGATTTAGATATAGGACCTTTAGAGACAAATCAAAACTAGGAATTTATTTCCAATATATTAAATATTAAATAGTTAATAATAAATAATGTGATGAAGTATGAAAAAAGTGTTATTGTTATTAACTATTTTATTTTGGCCTAGCACTACTTTAGCATATTCTCATTTCATTATTCCCGGTGGTCAAAGCATCGGTGTTGAGGTAGATACAAAGGGAGTAATGGTTATAGGTTTTTATAAAATAGATGGTGAATATAATAAATCTGATTTACAAATAGGTGACTATATTATTAAAATTAATGATACGGAAGTTACAACATTGGAAGAATTAACTAATAGTATTGAAAAATACGCAAGTGTCGGTAATGCTAAGATTACCTATATAAGAAATAATAAAGAATATACTTGTGATTTTAATATAATAAATTCCGAAGGAAAATATAAAACAGGTCTTTATGTTAAAGACGGCATTAAAGGAATAGGTTCTCTTTCTTATATAGACCCAGAGACCAATGTTTATGGAGCTTTAGGTCATGAAATCATCGAAGGAAATACAAGCATTAAGGTTGAAATAGCCAATGGATATATTTTCCCTAGCTATATAACAGGAATTGAGAAAAGTTCTCCGGGAAAAGCTGGGAGTAAAATAGCTACATTTGATTATACAACTAGGTATGGTGACATTAACAAAAATACTGATTATGGTATATTTGGTATTTACGATAATCCCAAAGGCGATGTCATGGAGGTCGGTACTCCTAAAATAGGGAAAGCTTATATAAGAACGGTCTTAAAGCAAGATAAGGTAGAAGAATATCCTATTGAGATAACTAAGATAAATGATACTGCTAAGACTAAGAATATAACTTTTAAGATAAATAGTAATGAATTACTTGAAAAAACAGGTGGAGTAGTTCAAGGTATGAGTGGATCACCTATTATTCAAGATAATAAAATCGTAGGAGTTTTAACTCATGTTATTGTCGATAACCCTACCACGGGCTATGGTATATTTATTACTACCATGCTTGAAGAGGGTGATAAAAGTAAGAATTAAAGCAAAAATTCTTGCTTTTTTTATTCTTGTAAAAAGCATAAATTAATAGTATATTAATCATAAGAGGAGTGATGATGTAAAAATGTGGCTTGTGTGGCTAATAATTGTATTGGTGCTCGCATTTATTGAACTAAGCACAGTTAATTTAGTATCGATTTGGTTTATTGCCAGTGGTTTAGTTTCTTTAATAGTATCAATCTTTTACGATAATTTTTATGTCCAATTTGCTATTTTTGTAGTCCTAGGTATAATTTTATTACTTACTACAAGAAAGCTCTTAGAAAAGCTTATAAAGCCCAAAGAAGTTAAAACTAACCTAGATCGGGTATTGGGAATGGAAGCTATTGTAACCGAAGATATTAAAAAGCATGAAATTGGTGAAGTAAAAGTTGATGGTAAAAAATGGAGTGCTGAAAGTAAAGAAAACTTAAAAGTTGGCGATGAAGTCATCGTTGAAGCAATCAATGGTGTTAAATTAAAAGTTAGAAAGAAGGAAGATTAAATATGGTATTTTTAATTGTTATTTTAGTTATTATTGTGATATTAGTTATACCTAATATTAAAATAGTGCCTCAAGCAAAAAGCTATGTCGTTGAAAGGTTAGGCTCATATTATACAACTTGGAAAAACGGCTTACACTTTAAAATACCTTTTATTGATCGAGTATCTAATGTAGTAACTTTAAAGGAAATTGTTAAAGATTTTGATCCTCAACCTGTTATTACTAAAGATAATGTTACGATGCAAATTGATACAGTTGTATATTTTCAAATTACGGATCCTAAATTATACACTTATGGCGTTGAGTTTCCTGTAAGTGCCATTGAAAATTTAACAGCTACAACGTTGCGTAATATTATAGGTGAACTTGAACTAGATCAAACACTTACTTCAAGAGATATAATTAACTCTAAAATGCGTTCGATACTTGATGAAGCTACAGATCCTTGGGGTATTAAAGTAAATAGAGTCGAGGTTAAAAACATTTTACCTCCGAAAGACATTCAAGAAGCGATGGAAAAGCAAATGCGTGCTGAAAGAGAACGCCGTGAGAAAATTCTTCAAGCAGAAGGCGAAAAGAAATCTAGTATTCTTATTGCTGAAGGTGAAAAAGAAAGTGCTATCTTAAGAGCTGAAGCCGAAAAAGAAGCTAGAATTAAAAGAGCTGAAGGTGAAGCAGAAGCATTACTTAAGATTAAAACGGCTGAAGCCGAAGGCATTAAACTTTTAAAAGATGCCAAGGCTGATAATTCGGTTCTTACTCTTAAAAGTTATGAAACGCTTGCTAATATGGCCAATGGCCAAGCAACGAAGATTATTGTTCCAAGCGATTTACAATCTATTGCTACTATTGGTACTACCATTAAAGAAATGATAAAGGATGATAAGTCAAAGTAATACTTTGGCTTTTTTAATTGTTTTGTAT
>CANRMZ010000117.1 GCA_947631885.1 uncultured Bacilli bacterium | reverse complement strand
TAAAAAACGCTATTCAAGATATATCTCATCAGCTTAAAACACCACTTACTTCCATAATGATAACTCTCGATAATCTCTTAGAGGATGAAGTAGATGAAAAGACACGGACAAAATTTTTAAAACAAATAAAAAAAGAGATTAATAATATTAATAATTTAATTCAATCTATTTTAAAATTATCACGTTTTGATGCTAATACAATTGTGTTTAATAAAGAAAAAGTTGAGATAGGTAAGATAATAAATAATGCCATGACCAAATTAGAGGCTATATGTGATCTTAAAAATATTACTATTAAACTTAAAGGCGATACAGATGCCATTATTGTAGCAGATGAATTTTGGGAAACGGAAGCAATTACTAATATTTTAAAAAATGCCGTGGAATACTCAAATAGCGATGAAAAGATCATTGTTGAAGTTGAAAAAAATAGTATTTATACTAAGGTTAGTATTAAAGACTTTGGCAAAGGTATGGATGATATTGATGTCCAAAATATTTTTAAAAGATTTTATAAAGGCAAGGGCTCAAGTTATGATAGTACAGGAATAGGCCTTTCTCTTGCTAAAGTAATCGTGGAAAAAGATGGGGGAATTATTGAAGTTTCATCAAAAAAGAATAAAGGGACTTCTTTTATAATAAAATATTTTAAGGATTAATTTTTTAATAATCTAAATATGTAATTTTATCATCTCTAAGTAAAAACTAGGATAAAAGTGAAAAAAAGTGTTCACAAAATTAACTTTTTATGGTAAGATTATAAGCGTACTGGAAATTTAGACGTTTTTAAGTGCGATTTTGGAAGGGTAGCGAAGTGGTCAAACGCGGCAGACTGTAAATCTGTTCCTTCGGGTTCTATGGTTCAAATCCATATCCTTCCACCATCTTATTGCCTCGTAGCCAAGTGGTAAGGCATCAGACTTTGACTCTGACATTTCGATGGTTCGAATCCATCCGAGGCAGCCATCGATTTATTTGTCCTGTTAGCTCAGTCGGTAGAGCATTTGACTTTTAATCAAAGGGTCTGGAGTTCGAATCTCCAACAGGACACCATTGAAAATAAAGGGTTTGTGAGACATCATAAACCCTTTTTCTTTTACATAAATAGTACAAAAGTGGCATAAAAAGTGGCATAAATTTTTAAACCTTTTTTATTTTGTTAAAAAATTCATTATTAAATCAATCATAATCTCTTTTTCTTTGGGATTAGATTCCGCGATTAAAAGAGTTATAGATGCCAAAGTATTATTGTCTATAACTTGATTGCCATCTTTATAAAGGATGTCATTTACTTGCATAAAATAGATAAATATAGTCGCGGCAATTCTTTTATTGCCATCGATAAAAGCATGATTTTTAACTGTTAAATAAAGCAGGTTAGCAGCTTTTTCTTCAATACTAGGATATACATCATTTCCACCAAAAGATTGATAAATATCCTTGATGATAGATGCAAAATTATTGTCTCTTTCTAAAGCAAATAAGCTACTTTCAGTATTAAAACGTAGTTTATCAATAATATCCATACATTCTTTGTAAGTTATTACTTTCTCGCTTTTTTGACCTTTAACTTTCTTTAAAGTTCGATGGTCATAATCATCAAGCAAATCAAGCGCTTTAGAGTATTCATTAATAACGCTTAATATTTCTTTGGCTTCATCGCCTGTTATTCTTTCATTACCGCGATTAGCAATATCAATAAGTTTAACAGTTTTCTCTAAATAGTCTAATCTTTTTTGATTAATAGCATAGCCTTTTAACATGTAGTCTTTGAGAATTTTATTAGCCCATTTACGAAAAATAACACCATTTTGACTTTTTACGCGATATCCAACGCTGATAATCATATCAAGATTATAGAACTCAATATTTCTTTTTACTTTTCTGTTGCCTTCTTTTTGAACTGTTGCAAATTTTGCAACAGTCACTTTTGAGTCTAGTTCTTCCTTTAATGCATTTTTGATGTGCTTTGAAATAACAGACTTATCGCGATCAAATAATTCACTCATTTGCTCTAGAGAAAGCCATACGGTGTCATCTTTTAAATTTACTTCAAGCTTTAACTCTTGATTTTCAAATAATATGATTCTATTTTTCATGTATATTTCCTCCTTTCTATATTTATATATACCGGGCAAATAACCAATTTCCTTTTTTTTACTTAAATTTTTTGCGAAAATTAACAATTTATTTAAGATAATGACTTTTTAGTCTAATTTTGGTACAATTTAAAAGGTGATACTATTATGAAGGATTTAAAAGTTATATTCATGGGAACTCCTGATTTTTCAGTACCAATTTTAGAATATTTGAATCAAAATACTAATGTTGTTTTAGTAGTAACTCAGCCAGATAAAGAAACAGGTAGAGATAAAGAAGTAAAGTTTTCTCCTGTAAAAGAATTAGCCCTAAAAAATGGGATTGATGTTTATCAACCTGTTAAGATAAGAAAAGAACATGAAATAATTAGTGAATTAAATCCTGATTTAATAGTTACTTGTGCCTATGGTCAAATTATTCCTAAAGATATGATTGATATTCCTAGACTTGGCTGTATAAATGTTCATGCCTCTTTACTTCCAAAATATCGTGGTGCATCACCAATTCAAGCCGCTTTACTTAATGGTGATGAAGAAACTGGTGTCACAATAATGTATATGGATGAGAATATGGATACCGGAGATATTATTTCTTGTAAAAAATGTAAGATTGATCCCGAAGATAATGTTGGAACCTTACATGATAAACTATCTTCTTTGGGAGTAGAACTTTTGAGTGAAACGCTTCCTTTAATATATAAAGGCAGTAATGAGCGAATTAAACAAAATGATGAAAAAGCAACCTATACTAAAATGATTAAAAGGGAAGATGAACTTTTAAATTTTAATGATACAGGAAGAAATATAATAAATAAAATTAGGGCTTTAAATCCTTGGCCTGGTGTTTATTTTAATTTGCAAAATGGACCTATGAAGGTTATTAAGGCAAGCTTTATTGAAGAAAAAAATAGTGAAGTAAATAAAATAAAATATTTAAAAAAACAAATGCAAATAGGATGCCAAGATGGTTATATAGATCTTGAAATAGTTAAACCTAATGGAAAAAAACAAATGGATATAACTTCTTACTTAAATGGTTCAAAAAAGGAAGATGAATATGTTAGCTAATTTTTTAAAAAAGCATTTTCCCGATTCTGCGATTACTAAATTTTGGCAAGATCCTCGTAAGAGAGCTTTAGTACTTTTACCATTATGGATAATTTTTATCGTTATAATCTTTATTGTTTATGTAATTCCTTACAATAATGATATGAAGAATGCTAGTAATAAAGAAAATAATACCGCTAACGAAACTATTGTAGAAGATAATGAAGGAAATACTGATGAAATAGTTAATATGTGGCAAGAGCTATTTGATATGGACTATGAATATAAAATATTAGTATATAAAAACGAAGATATTATCGAATATGAAGGAATTAAAGCTTTAGGAGAAGTGACGGGTACTAAAAGTGATATAAATGGCGAAAGTGAATATTATATTCAAGATGATATTGTATATAATGTTATTTATGATAATCCTACTATTTATGGCACATTATCTGATATA
>CANRMZ010000116.1 GCA_947631885.1 uncultured Bacilli bacterium | reverse complement strand
TTTTGATTATAAAGAAGTAGATAAACTAGCTTTTGTAACCGCGATTGGCATTGATTATGAAGATGAAAAGTATGAACTTACCTTCGAGGTTTTAGCAGGCCAAAATTATGAAACCGAATCAGGCAAAATAAAACCCTATACGATAAGCACTAAAGCCAAAACTATCTCCGATGCCTTTGCAGATATCGCTCTTAAGATTCCGACTCTTCCCCATTATTTTCATTTAAAAGCCGTAGTAATAAGTAAAGAGGCGGCTAAAAAAGGTACCAAAGATATCATAGACTATATTACAAGAAATCCTCAGATTAGTAATAATTTCTATCTTCTTTTGGCCGAGAATACCGAAGCTAAAGAGATTATTAAAACTGAATCTGACTCCGGTGAAAGTATTGCTAGTACCCTATCTGATTTAGTCGAATATAGTCCTAAAACGCAAAATATTATCTTTACAAATACATTTGTCGATAACCTAGAAACTTATACAACCTATGGCATGGATACGACTATTACAACAATCGAAAAAGAAGGCGAAAAAGTTTTATCAATGACAGGGATTAGTCTTTTTAAAAATGGCAAGTATATAGATACTCTTGATAAAGAAGATTCTTATTTATTATCATCTCTTATTAATAAAGAAAGTAATTATCTAATAGAGAAAGAATATGATGATAAAACCTTTGCCATAAATATTTATAAAACTAAGGCTGATTATGAATTTAATGATGATAAAGTTAAAATAAGTATTACGCTTTCCGCGGAAATAAAACTTAATGAGCCCAACTTTAATTTAAAAGATGATGATATTTATACTAAGTTAAATAAAGAATTTGAACAAAAAGCTAAAGATAAATATGAAGTATTAATAAAAAATATTATTAATACCCAAACAGATCCTTTAGGAATTGCAAGTAAATATTATAAAAAGACAAAAATAAAGGATCGTGACTATGCTATGAATCATGATATAGAAATAGAAGTAAAGCTTAACATTAACCGTAATGGTTTTACATACGAGGCAAAATATGAATAAAGAAAACTTTTCCCTAGCCTATTTTTTAACTAGGCCCATTTTTTTAGGTAATATCTTCTCTTTAGTTATTGGTTATACCGGTTCTGATGCTTTAATATGCTTTATATTAGGCAATATTTTAGGTGTCTTTTTTATCTATCTTTTAAATAGATTTTCTTCGGATAGTAAATTTTATAAATATATAAAGATTATCCTGTATATATTATTTATCATTATAAGTACTTATACTATCGAAGTATTTATTAATGACTTTTTTCTTTTAGAAACTCCTAAATGGATTATTATTGCCACAAGTATTATTCTTTGTTTATATGCATCTTTTAAAGATTATAAAGTTATTAAATATACTTCTATAATCCTTTGTATATTAAGTCTCTTTACTTTAGGTATTACTTTCTTATCTTTATTTAGTTATATTAAACTAGATAGTCTTACACCCTTTTTTACTAGCAAAATAAGCTCCATATTCAAAGGAACTATTATCTATGCCAGTTTATCGACTATTCCTCATATTCTTTTGAGTGAGGATAAAATACCCCTTAAAGAGCATATTAAGTATTATTTATTTTCAAGTATTATATTAAGTATCGTAGGCTTTTTAATTCTAACCGTTTTAACACCAAATGTAGCTAAGATATATCGTTTCCCTGAATATATTCTATTAAAAAGAATTAGGCTATTTAACTTTATTGAAAACTTTGAAAATATCTTAAGTACTATTTGGTATTTAGACTACTTTATCTTTCTTACTCTAACTTTTAAGAATTTAAGAAAAGAGTTAAATAATAATAAAATACTTTTCTATACTATTATTATTTTAACTCCTTGTCTTACTAATCTATTACTAGTTAATAAGTATTTCCCTGTTTTGATTCTTCATAAACATCTAGGACTTATAGCTACTATATTTATTATCCTCTTTGGTCTTACGCAAATAAAAAAGTTATTTATATCCAGCGAGAGACATAAATAACTCTTGTAGTATAATCTTGATAATTAGTAAAAATCTTAATGATAGCTTCAATAAAGAATTTTAAGACATCTTTGCAAGTTGATTTAACTCTAACATTAACGATTTCTTTTTGAACTTCTCTTCTGAAAGAATAATCATTAATGTATTTAGCTACCGCTTCATCAAGCTCTTTTACTTCTTTAACATCCTCAGCATTATTAGGATCTATTTTAAAGATATATTCTTGATATATCTTAATTATCTTATCCGATAATTGATCCTCTTGCAAAGGATTAAAATTTATTATTTTATAAAAATTAGGACAGTATTTTAATATTTGCTTATTCTCGCTCATCTATTATCACTACCTTAAATAAATAATACAATACTCATCACCATTTGTAAAGCAAAACTTGAAAATACCATAAAAAAAGATATAATTAAATTAAGGAGAATCCGATGAAAAAGAAAAGATTAAAACTAAAAAAACCTGTATGGTTTATTCTCATTTTCATCATCTTTGGTACCATTGCTATAATATCCTATAATAAGATTCACGCTAAATACGAAGCTGAAAATACAATTGAATATAAACTTTCGGAAATTGGTTATACGGATAAAGAGATAAATACTTTAAAAAAGTATTATAATGAAGCAGAATTAAAAAGTTTATTAGATAAAAAGAAAGATGAAAATCTCTTGGAATTTATGAATAATGAACATTATATTCATAGCAACTATAATCGTTATTTAACATTTATGGAGGAAAACAGAACGGATATCGAAACCGCTATTGAATATGTTAATTTAAATTTAGATTATGAATATTATGAAGCTCCAGTCAAAGTAGATTATGATTTAAAAAATGAAATACTTGTTAATAAATATTATTTACTTGATTCTGATTTTGTTCCTGATGATTTAATAGATGTTACGAATAAAAAATACTTTTATGGCGATGGCTTTAAGGTAAAAAAAGAAGTTTGGGATGCTTACTTAAATATGTGGAATGATGCTGATGCACAAGGTTTTTATCTAATCGTTAACTTTGCTTATTATCCTTATAGTGAACATGAAAAAGCTTATAACAAAGCTAAAGACAACAATGGCACGGTATATGCTGATAACAACGTAGGAAGACCTGGATCTGATGAACACACCACAGGCCTTGCTCTAGACATCTTTGCTAAAGGCGCTCTTACTACTGTGACATTTCCCGAAAGCGATGCTTATAAATGGCTAAAAGAAAATGCTCATAAATATGGCTTTATTGAAAGATATCCCAAAGGCAAAGAATATATAACAGGCCAAAGTGCTGAAAGCTGGCATTACCGTTATGTGGGTATTGATACGGCGACCTTCATTTATGAAAATAACCTAACTTTAGAAGAATATTTAACATATTATAAAAGCAAATAGAATCACCTATTTGCTTTTTTCAATCATATCTTTTAATTTATTAATTTGACTATTTAGTAAGATGCATAATTTATTAATTCTCGCATCAGAATAATTAGTTATATTTTGATACTGATGAAGCAAGTTATCAAACCACTCTACTAGACCGTCTAACTTAGTTATATCAATTCTTTTAATATTTTTTACTAGTTTTATTATTTCATCAAATGGTTTTACTTCATAAAATAATCTACCATTTCCAGAAATATGTATTTC
>CANRMZ010000115.1 GCA_947631885.1 uncultured Bacilli bacterium | reverse complement strand
GAATAAATTCATCAAATTCTTTTTCCAGATAAGCAAAAAAACTATATTTAAAGCCAAACAAGTTAACAGAAACAGGTTGATTTTCTTCGATAGTAAAAGTTTTTGCTCCATCAAGACTGCGAGCTACATACTTGCCATCTTCATAAGTTATCTCACTTTCAATATTGTTTACCATATAGCCATTTTCACTTATTGAGATTCCTCTTTTTACTTTACCATTTTTCGAAGCTGTTACAATAAATGGATAATTAACACTTATATGTTCTCTATCATCATGATTATTTTTTAAATAATCAGCGATACACTTAATACCATTTGCCCCATAAAAGTCATCGGCATTAATAACCGCAAAAGGACCATCAATTTTATCTTTAGCACAAAGTAGTGCATGACCTGTGCCAAGCATCTTTACCCTATCTTCCGGAATCTTAACATCACTTGGAACTTCTGTAAGCTCTTGAAAAGCAAAAGCTACTTCAATTTTATCTTTAAACTTAGATACAATATGCTCTTCAAAATAATCTAAATGCTCTTTTCGAATAATAAACACAACTTTATTAAAACCCGCTTTAATAGCATCATAAATAGAGTAATCAGCGATAATTTCACCACTTGGACCAACAGGTTCGATTTGCTTTAAGCCACCAAATCTACTGCCCATACCGGCAGCCATTATTACTAAAGTTAAATTCATTTCATTCACCTATACTTTCTTTATACCTTTATAATTTTTTAATAATTTCTTACTGCCAATCTTATAACTAAAAGCAATTGTTACAAACCTATCATCTACATCTGTTACAATGCCTTTGCCAAAGGTAATATGACTTACTAAATCCCCTTTATTATATTCTTCAGAAGAAGTGCCATCTTCATCATATAATAATGCTTTATTAACTTTTTTAACTTCTTCTTTTTGATCGACATCAATTATTTCTTTTCTGATTTCACTTATAAATCTACTTGGTGGATTCATAGTAGTCTTACCATAAAGCATTCTTCGCTCAGCATTTAAAAGATAAAGTCTTTCTTTGGCTCTGGTAATAGCAACATACATAAGTCTTCGCTCTTCTTCAAGTTCAGCTTCTTCATATAAGCTATTTGCATGAGGTAAAATGCTTTCTTCAAGACCTATAATAAATACGACTTTAAACTCTAGGCCTTTGGCACTATGAATAGTCATAAGTGTAACGGCATCCCCATCTTTAGTATACTCTGAAGCATCGGCAACTAAACTAATTTCATCTAAGAAATCATTGATATTAACCGAACCTGTAACTTTTTCAAAGTTCTCCGTAACAGATTTAAATTCCATTAAGTTTTCAAGTCTTAATGAACTTTCTAAAGTATTTTCTTTTTCAAGCAGCTCTTTAATTTTCGTTTTTTCTAAGATAGTATCAATAAGCTCAGTTAAAGACTCATTCTTACTATCATTTTCAAGTTCTAAAATTAAATCTTTAAATTCTTTTTCTTTACCTGATTCAATAGCTTCGAACATTGATATATTTTCAATATCCGCAACTTTAGCAATATTTTCGATAGTCTTATCACCAATTTTTCTTTTAGGCTCATTTATAACTCTAAGAAGCGATACATCATCATCGTGATTAGCTATTAATTTTAAATAAGCTATTAAATCTTTAATTTCTTTTCTTTTATAGAAATAGTAACTACCAAATACTTTATAAGGGATATTTTCTTTAACCATCTTATCTTCCATAGCTCTTGATTGAGCATTGGTTCGATAGAAAACAGCCATATCTTTTCTTTGATATCCTTCGTTTAATAGATTCTTTATTTCATCCACTACTCTTGTAGTTTCCATATCATCATTATAAGCTCTAATATATTTAATATTTACGCCTTTTCCAAGATCACTATATAAATCTAAATCTTTTCTTTGACGATTATTTTTAATAACGTCATTGGCCGCATCTAGAATCACTTGAGTACTACGATAGTTCTTTGGTAAAGTTACAACCTTACAATCAGGATAGTCTTTTTCAAAATTTAAGATATTTTGGAAATTGGCACCCCTGAATGCATAAATAGATTGTGATGGATCACCAACGACAAATAAATTGCGATATTTACTAGCAAGTAGTTTAACAAGCTTATATTGTACTTCATTAGTATCTTGATACTCATCTATTAAAATATACTGATAACGTTCTTGATATTTTTCTAATATTTCTGGATTATCTCTAAAAAGTTCTACCGGTTTTTTTAGTAAATCATCAAAATCAACAGTATTATTTCTTTTTAATATCTTTTCATAATCATAGTACACTTTCGCAGCCATTTGTTCAGGTTCTGTTAAAAAGAAACGATCAATCTCTGATTCTGATAACATATTATTTTTGATAAAAGATATTTTATTTCTTATAAAAGCCGGACTATATTCTTTAGGATCTAATCCTTTATCTTTTAAAATCTTTTTAATTATCGAATTAACATCTTCGGTATCTATTATCGTAAAGTTACGAGTCATACCTAAAGCTTCCAAGTTTTCTTTTATAACTCTTAACCCAAAAGAGTGAAAAGTTCCTACGAAAGCATAATGAGCTCCGATTAGATTTTCAACTCTTTGTCTCATTTCAGTAGCAGCTTTATTCGTAAAAGTTATGGCCAAAATATTACTGGATTTAACACCTCCGGCAATTAAATTAGCTATTCTTGTCGTAAGTACTTTAGTTTTACCAGAACCGGCACCCGCGATTACTAGACAAGGCCCTTCTTCATGCGTTGCAGCCTCATATTGTTCTTTATTTAAGCTATCTAAAAAGTTCATATTACCTCCAGCATTTTAGTTATCTTTATTATATCAAATATACTTTATAAGCAAAAGGTAATTGACAAGTTCAAAAGTAAAAATTTATTCATTGCCAAAAGAAAAGCTGATTAACACTATATTAATCAGCAAGATCAAGTTCCGATATTTAAATTAAAAGGCAAATTGCACATCCTTGTGAAAAATAAACATTAAAGCAGCCTTCTGGAGAAATATTATAATAATAAGAAGCTGTTTCATTATTGGCATCTGTAACAGTAAATGTCAATGTATAAGTATGAGCACTATAAAATGGCAATTTAAAACTAAATGTATTATCATTCGAAGCGACATAATAATCTTGTAAATTTTCTGCGTTGAAGCACGTGTAAGTTCCTTCATAAGAGTATTGATAAGGAGCCTTTCCTCCTTTAACATTAATTGTAAAATCTATTGTACTTTCTACTTTGTCATTATTTCCCATCTTATAATTTGTTTCATAATCTATTCCAGTTATTTCAAGTGGTTCGTCAGCCTTTTTATCAAAATATATTGTACATTTTTGTGAGTGGTTTGTTTTTAAATCAATTGTATTTTGTTCTGCATCTAATGAAATCATATTTGAACAATCTCCAAGGCTAGGATTTAATTCATATTCATCGAAAGAAGGCCACACATTGTCTTCTGATTTATGATAGTCATCATCATTTTCATTTTGAATCATTATTGCTAAGTTTGGGTTCGCTACTCCATGATTGCTAGCTTTATGCTTTTGATTTTGATATATAATCATCAATGAAAGAATTATAATCATTAAACTAAATATAAATAATACAAATTTCTTCATAAATCCTCCATGTAAATTGACAATAATTAGTCATTTTTATACCCTTCATTTTTCCCATTGTC
>CANRMZ010000114.1 GCA_947631885.1 uncultured Bacilli bacterium | reverse complement strand
TTTTACAAAAATTATAAATTTGTTTTCAAAAGAAAACCCTACATTTTTTCAAATGTGGGGTTTGTCTACACTCTGAATATGACAATGTCATATTTTTAATAATCCTCTTCTTTAGGCATTTGTTTTTCAATTAAACTAGCTAAAGTAATAAACTCTTTTTCTATATGGTAAATATCCTCATAAAAGAAATCTAACATTTCACTTTCTGTCAAATGTGTATCTTTCGCACTATCATAATTTTTTACTGGACAAATATTATTAATTCCGTATTTATTTGCAAGGCCTGAAATTAAATTACCTATAAGCATAAGTTCATTACTAATAGCATTTCTTTTATCATTTAATGATAAAGCTTTATAGGCTTTTTTAAAATCCTCATTCATCGTGTAATACCATCTTGTTTAGTAATTCCATTAATTATTTCGGTTCTTTGAGTTTGATCTTGAGCCATTTGTGCTTTTCTTGCTGCCTCGAACTTTTCTAATGAAGTACCTTGTAATTTACTCCATAAATAATTAACATCAGGATTACGTTTTAACTCTTCATCAAGATAGTGAATAACAGTTACTGCATCGGCACTTGGATTAGGATTTTGCATATTGTAATCTTTAGGTATTTGAATATCGATATTACAACCATTTCTCCTTCTTTTAAACATAATACTAGTTGCTTCATTCAAATACATTTCAGGTTTATAAGGATCATATCCTCGAGCAGTATAACTATTATAAACACTACCAAAGTTATAACCACAGCTAGACAAAGTAGCTAGTAAATTAGCATAATCAGAAACAGCTTTATTAACTTTTTCTGAAGCTTCAGGTGTCAAGTCTGCTTCACATGAGGCACCAATAGCTGCAACCTTTTGACCATAGTACTCTACTAATTCCTTCATAAAGTCTAGTCTAAAATCTAAGGCTTTTAAAGCGGCCTTTAGTTCTGTACTACTTGCAGGAAGAGCAGCTTTTAAGCCCGCTAAAATATCTTTTTTAGGCATATCTTCTTGACGATGAATTTGGGTAATTCTTTCCATAGCATCTTGAGCATCCCTATTATCATAAGGATTAGCAAATTTTGGTGCCATCGCTGGTTCAACTCTATGAGCTGCTGCTTGCATAGCATCTATTTCATGAACAGTATCTAGTCTATCATTTAATGCTTTTTCTCTTCTTTCTTCTTCCGTTAAAGGCTTAGGCATAGGTCCATTTCGGTCATACTCAGCCCTTTTAATGCCTTCTAAATCAGCAGCTCTTTGCGCCATCTCTCTTTCTTTGCGCATAGCCTCTGTCTCTTCTGGCCATTTACCATGTTTTTGTATATATCCCTGAGGATCAATCTCAGCATATACAAACTCTCCTCTCGCGGCTTCCTCTCGAGCCTTTTGTGCATAAATATCTTCCATTTTTCCCTCCTATAAACTAGCTAATTCCTTTTGGAATTTCGCGGTTTTATTTTCTATAGATATTCTTATTACTAAAAATGATAACATAATGGCATTTAAGGTAAAGCTTCCTCCATATGATAAGAATGGAAGTGGTATACCTGTCAAAGGCATAAGCCCTAATACCCCAAATAAATTAATAATAATATGTATTGTAAAGAACCAAAAGGTACCATAAGCAATGGTTCTATTACGAACATTATCAGCTTCCCTAGCTATTTTATTAATGCGATATAGCATGAAAAAGTATCCTAAAATAATTAAAACACCTGTTACAAGTCCTAATTCTTCGCATATGATAGGAAAGATAAAGTCGGTATGACTATCCGGTAAATACATATATTTTTGTGAACTTTTACCAAGTCCTACACCAAACAGACCCCCATTAGAAATAGCAATTAATCCATTGCAAACTTGGTATCCCGAGCCTTCATCTTCATAATATTTTTCACAAGGGTCTTGAAAGTTAAGACGATTGCCAGCTTCACCAGCCATAAACTTATCCCAATTTAAGGCTAAAGGAATACCCACGATAACTAGAACTATTACTCCCGTTTTAACAACTTGTAGAAAGTTACTTTGGACGCGGGGAATTGATAAAAAAGTAAGACCGACAATCATTAAGAAAATGAAAGCTCCTCCTTTATCGGGTTGTTTAAATATTAAATAAGCAATAATAACCGCAATAGCTAAAGGAATATAATAAAGATTAAATAGATTCTTTTTTACTTTAGCAATATTATTGTAATAATAACCCATGGCTATAATCGCAATACTCTTAGCAAATTCGGCAGGTTGAATACTAATGGGTCCTATTCTAAACCAGCTTCGGGCATTACCTGAAATATGGCCATATATTAAAACATAAAACAAAGCTAAAATAATTCCTATAACGCCTAAATAAGCAAGTAACTTCCATTTTCGAGTCGGTGTAAGTAGTATTACTATCGCTATAACATAACCTACCACTAAAGTAATAAGTTGGTGCCAAAAAAAGTAAGCGGATGAGTAATCATACCTAAGAATAGTGGATACTGAAGAAGCTGAAAAAATCATAATTAAGCCAAAGATACTAAATATTATGATAATTAAAAGTAACCATTTATCAGCTTTTCTTAAGTCCTTCATACCCTATCCTTCTTTATAATAATTTTAGCATCATACATTCAATTTTACAATAAACGAGCAATATTGAGTGTCAAAATCAAAACTTTCGCTTATCTTATATTAGATACATAAAGGAGGTTTAAAATGTATTATTACGGAAATAACGGCTATTATGGTGGTAATGGCTCATATTCTCCTTGTTGTGGTGGCACTTACGGTGGATATACATCAGGCTATGGCATTGGTGCGGCAATATGGATAGTATTATTTATCCTACTTGTAATTATCATCGGAGCATGGGGATTTGGTACTAACCAAAATAATAACAATTAGTAAGCAATTATTTGCTTACTTTTTTAATGTTTTATGATACAATAGCTATGAAAAAGGCGGTTATTTATGGAAGTTCCAAAAATTAAAGTATTAGATGAAAAAGAAAAAATACTCCATACAGTTTCTAAAGAAGTATCTTTTCCCCTTTCAGATGACGATAAAAAATTAATATATGATAGTATCAAATTCTTAGAACTATCTCAAGATGAAGATGTAGCTAAAAAATGTAATTTAAGACCTGGTATGGGCCTTGCCTTTATCCAAATGGGTCTTCCTAAAAGAATCTTTGTGATAGCAAATAAAGATGAAGACACGGGAAAGTTTGAAACCCATATTATCATTAATCCTGAGATTATATCCCAAAGTGAAGAACTCGTTTATGTAGGCGAAGGTGAAGGATGTTTATCCGTCAATAGATATGTGGAAGGAATCGTTCCAAGACATGCAAGAATAACTGTTAAATATAATGATATTGATGGCAATGAAAAAACCATTAGGGTTCGTGAAGAAATTGCTGTAGCTTTCCAACATGAAATTGACCATCTTAATGGCATTTTGTTTGTCGACCGTATTGATAAAAAAGATCCATTTAAAAACCAAGATAAAATGCGAGAATTATAAAAGACTAAATACTAGAACACTTAAAAAGGCGCTAATAAGCGTCTTTTATTTTGCTTAATATCGAATAGCTGTGAATATAGTACAGCATTTAAAGCTTACTAGTCACTTATCTTTTTATATGTTCAAGACGCAAAATATTCGCTTAGCGTCTCATTTATGCGTATTAGTTTGCTATAGGGTTAGTCTTTAGTCGAAGGAATACCACCACCACCAGTAGCTGAACCGACATTATGTACTAATATTTCGCTTGTACTTACTAAATAATTATGATTATCTTCAACTTCTAAATTATATACCTTTGTATTATTTAAGTTTGTTTTATGTACGATTTCTG
>CANRMZ010000113.1 GCA_947631885.1 uncultured Bacilli bacterium | reverse complement strand
TCTTTCAAATGAAGAAGCTTTAAAAAAATATTTATATTTAAATTATATGCAACAACATGCAGTTGAGGAATACTCAAAGACTTTAATTGAAGATGATGATATTGAAAAATATTATAATGATGAGATCGTCGGAGATATTGAAGTTAAACATATTCTAATTACTCCAGAAACTACTGATAGCATGACTGATGAAGAAGTATCAAATGCCGAAAAAACTGCTGAAGATAAAGCTAAAGAAATATTAGCAAACCTTAAGAAAGCTGAGAATTTTGAAGAAGCTTGGACAAAAGCTGTTAAAGATAACTCAATGGATGATGCTACTAAAGATAAAGATGGATCATTAGGTAAAATTAATAAAGCAACTTTAGGAGATGATTACAAAGAATTAGTAGATGCTGCTTACAAACTTAAAGATGGAACTTTAAATAGTAGTGTTGTTAAAACCGAACTTGGTTTCCATATTATTTATAAAGTTAAATCTTATGAAAAAGCTTCCTTAAAAGATTCTCGTGATTCTATAATTGAAACTTTAGCAAGTGATTTAAGAAGTGAAGATTCAACAATCTATATGAAAGCCTTACAATTCTATCGTAAAGAACAAGGTTTAGAAATTATTGATGAAGAATTAAAAACACAATATGCTGCTTATGTTCAAAATGGTTTAACAGAACAAGAAAGTTCAACAAATTAATTGGATTATTAAATCCAATTTTTTTATGCCATAAAAAAGGAAGTATTACTACTTCCGATATCCTAAAGCATAAAGCTTTTGTTTGACTTTAAATTCTAATTCTTCCCCCGTATATTTTTTAGCTAAAGTTCTCTCAATTTTTGCTTTATCTTTTTGGTAATTTTCTTCTTCATCAATACTAATTGAATTTAGATAATCCATAAAAGATTCTTCAGGATAGCCCATATTAAATAGTTCATTTCTAAGTTTTAATTGAAGTCTTACTAGAGATCCTGCTTTATTAATTTTCACTTTTTTATCAATATACTTTTGAGCATTTTCTTTAAAGATATTATCATCTATTTTATTGAGTTCATCTTGAATAGTGCTTTCGCTTATGCCTTTTTTCTTAAGCTCCATGACTATCTTTTTAGGTCCGTTTAAATTCAAATTAACTTCATCGAGTATAAATGCTCGAGCATACTTTTTATTATCAATATAGCCCTCTTCCCTGAGTTTAGCGATAATCCTACCAATACTTTTTTTATCTATTTCCAAAGTATTTAATTTTTGGTATACTTCTTTTTCACTACGCATCTTAAAGCTAATAAATTTAATGGCTTTATAATAGCCTTCATAAAAACTATTTTCTAAAATAATTTTTTCATAAATGTCTTTACTTATTTCCCCGGGCTTATATATATTAAAAGCTAAAAGCACATCATCATATATGATATGCTTTTTACTATCAATCATTAATTCATATTTACTATCAGATGTATGTTTTATGCTAGTTATTTTCATTGATTTTCCTTACCTATATAATCGCTACATGCTTTATCTAAATCAGTTATAAGTTTGGATATATCACTCTTTTTAGTTATTCTTGCTCCCGCGGCATAAACATGGCCACCACCATTATATTTACTAGCTATCTCATTAATAACCGGTCCCCGAGAGCGAATATTAACTTTATAAATTTCATTTCTTTCATCATAAGTTACAAAGCACCAACAATAAAGCTCTTTAATAAAGTTAAAACGATTAATAACGACAGAAGCTGCCGAGTTATCTAGCCCCAGTTCCTCAATAACACTATTATCAATAATTAAATAACCTAAACCATTTTCAGTTATGGTCATATTATCAATTATATAAGCTTCAAATTTACATTCATTAAAGCTCTTTTCATATAATTTATCATATAAACCTAAGAAATCGATTTGATATTCTTTTAATAGTTTTGTAACTGTTTCAAATGTATGAACAGTAGTATTCTTAAATAAAAATCTTTCACTATCGGAAATAATACCCATGAATAGATTTTCGGCTACATTAGTATCCATTAAAAGCTTACTACCAAAAATAAGCTCAGTAATCATCTCCGCGGTTGAAGAATAGTTATTGGATGTAAAGTCAGCATCTCCTACTATATCCTCTTTGGGATGATGATCTATTTTAATTATCTTAGAATACTTTAGCCCTTCGATACCATCGACCCTAATAAAATTAGGCACGTCTAAAACAATGAGTAAACTATCCTCTAAAGTAGTTAAATCAATCTTATCAAGACTTCCTAAATATTTAAACCTACTTACACCTGCTCCTACAGCATATACATTTTTATTAGGGAAAGTAAGTTTAATAGAATCTCTTAAAGCTATTTGGCTACCAATGGCATCAGGATCAGGACCTATATGTCTGGCTATAACTATATTATTATAAGATTTAATTAACTTATATATGTGTTTAAATAAATCCTTATTAATAGCAAACACCTTCTTACTTATTCTTTAAATCATAGGTATCTAAAGCAATCATTAATTCTTCATTCGTAGGAACGACATATACAGGAATCTTGCTATCTTTGCTTGATACGCACTTAAATTCACCACGCATATTATTAGCATCAAGATCAAGTGTTACTCCTAAAGAATGAATTCTACTTACTATAGCTTCACGCATATCTTTACTATTTTCACCAAGACCAGCCGTAAAAACGATAACATCTGCTCCATCAAGCATATTATTATACATAGCAATATAATTAGCTACTTTACTAGCGTAAATATCTTGAGCAAGTTTAGCTCTTTCATTACCAGATGCTATAGCATCTTCAATATCTCTTGAATCAGAGGAAACCCCAGATACTCCTAAAAGACCACTTTTCTTATTAAGCTCGTTTGTAGCTTCCCCTATCGTAATACCTTTTTTATTACAAATGAATTCAAGAATACTAGGATCGATGTCACCACTTCTAGTACCCATCATTAAACCTGCTAAAGGAGTAAAGCCCATTGACGTTTCAATAACTTTGCCACTATCAATAGCAGTAACACTACCACCATTACCAATATGACAAGTTATAGCTTTAAGATTATCTTTACCTAAGAATTTCTTAATTTCATTATAAACATATTTATGACTTGTACCATGGAAGCCATATCTTCTTACACCATATTTTTCATACCATTCATATGGAACTGGGTAAAGATAATGGATTTCATCCATACTTTGATGGAATGATGTATCAAATACTCCTACTTGAATCGCATTAGGAAGAGCCTTTCTAAAAGCTTCAACTCCTAAAAGATTGGCAGGATTATGAAGTGGTGCATATTCATTATAAGCAGATATTCTCTTAACCACATCATCATTTAGAACAACAGATTCAGTAAATTCAGAACCGCCATGAACTATTCTATGACCTACTCCTTCGATTTCATCTAAAGAAGATACGATATTCATATCAAGTAGCTCCTTCATTAAAGTATCAACTGCTTCAGTATGAGTAGGAATACTTGCTTCTTTTCTTATTTTTTCACCATTATATTTAATAGTATAAAAACTATCCTCAAGACCGATTTTTTCAAAAGTACCACTTGCGATAGTAGTTCTTTCTGGTAATTCAAATAAAGTAAATTTTAAAGATGAACTGCCAGCGTTAATTGATATAATTTTCATAATTGTCACCTCATAAGTAATTATACAAAAAAAAAGCCTATTTGACTATCTTTTTGGCTTTATTTTGACAATTATTATTACTCGTGAAACAAAAGTTTTTAAAGTGGTTTGTAGTATTTTTACGATTAGAATTTAAATTATATCCATACTCATTAAAATACTCATATCTTCTCTTTTCTAAAGGTGATGTTATCCCTAAATCACAAGCTTTATAATATTCTTTCTTTATCATACTATTATGATATCCAATATCATAATAAATATTCTATAATA
>CANRMZ010000112.1 GCA_947631885.1 uncultured Bacilli bacterium | reverse complement strand
ATTTATCTATTAAAACAATATTTTTAAATTTAACATTTTCTTTCTGTATAATTATTTCCTTATCATCTGTTGTTGCATAAGAATCATTCAATATTTCAATTAATGTATTCTCATTGTTATTATGTTTATCTATTTTTGAATAACAGCTATTTAAGAATTGTTCAAAACTATTTGTTATATATTTTTTTAAAGAATCTAATTTTTTATTATCGTAAATCTCCGTTAGTAGTTTGTTAGAAACTTTTTCAAATTTTATATCAAATTCATTTAATATTCCTGTAATCATATGTATGTTTAATTCATATAAATTATTTTCATAAACTTTATTAAACAATTCGTCATCAATATCAAAATTTAAATTATTAAATCTAATATTTAATAATTTTAGAGAATCAAAGCAGTTTAATAATTGTTTCTTAGAATCTATTTGTAAAAAATCCTTATAATTATTAATATACTCTCTAAAATTATCATCAACGTTATCAAGTGATTTTTTATTTCTTAAAAATTTTAATACCCATTGATTAATACACTTTTCATTTCCTAATTTATTTTTATAAATATAATCCCACAAATTATTTGACTTAATTATGAGCTGTTGAGAAAAATAATCAAATCCTTCAGACAATTCGTATTGTTCAATAAAATCATAATTTTCATCAGATATATTAGTAAATAATGAAAAAATCTTTTCAAGCTCATTATTATATTTTTTTTCTCCTTTACTTATTATATAATTTAATAAGTCGTTGTTCAATATATTAATGTTTGAAAAATCCATTGGATCTAATCTTGAAATAATTTCATCCAAATTATCCAAGTGATATGAATAATCTGTTTTTTCATTCTTTTTAACTGATTTAATAAATTTCATATCATTATATGTTAAATTACCTTCTTTGAAGATTGATATGTAATCATTATAATCGTTAGTGATATATCCTCTACTTAATGAAAATATTTCTAATTCATTTTTACTATCTATAAAATTTCTAATTCCAAATTCTTTTATTAATTCTTTCAATTCTTTTTCCTTTATATTTTTTATCTTAATACTATTAACATCAATATTATTTTGAATTTCTTGAATTCTTTTTTCTTTTGTTTTTTCTAGTGTTTCTAATCTGTTGATAAAATTATTTTTGTCATCAAACAATTTGAAAGTTTCATCTTCGGTTAATTTTTTGGTAGGATAGTTTGTGTTATATACAAAGTTAATTTTTTCAGTAACAACTCTAGAAATATTAAAACTATCATTAATAAAATCAACTATATTGACTCTAACATTATCAAATAAAAAATATTGTTCATTATAAGACTTAGTATAATCTACTAAACTAGTAACTAAAGCATATTTTAATTCAGATACATTTTTTAATTGTTCATTCATTGAAATTGTTTTTTTATTATTTAATTTTTCAATGTCATCATTAATACTTGTTGTAACTTTATTGATATTACTGCCTATATTTTTAAAAGTATCAGGAATAGTTCCTTTTCCTATCAATAATTCACAATACTCTTTTGGATATAAATTTTTATACATTATCATAATAAACAATTTTTTATCATCCAAATTTTTTTCAATGAACTTATCACGATATATTATAAACTCTGATATTATATTATTTATTATTCTCATGTCGTCAAGAAAAATTGAGACATCATCAATAAATTTTTTTGTAATATTTCCATATAGTTCTTTTTTACCATATATTTTTTCAAACTTTTCCCAAATTATTTCATTTGAATTAGTATATGATGATATAGGAATAATAGGAATAATTTTATCAAAGAATTTTGTCCTTTCTTTAGGCTCTGTAAAAAAATCATCTTTTATAGCAAAAATAAACTTTACTTTACTATCAATTTTATTAGATGAATTAATTAATTGATTTAATTCTTTCAATTTTTGAATAATAAATGTAGCGTCTTTAAATCTGTCTAAATCTTCTATGATAACAACATTAAATTTTGTAGCTTGAAAAAAGTATACAATTTCATCTAAATACTTATTAAAGATCGATTCTGATTTATTATTAATTTCAATCTCAGCATCTTTAAATTTAAATTTACTAATTGAAACATTATTTTTTAATAGTTCTACTATTTTATAAAATAAGTAAGTTATAAAAATATATCCAATAATAAATAACACAATCGAAATTATTAAATTACTATTAACATTTAATTTAAACAAGGTAAAACTTGGTATGAAAGATAACCAATCTTTTATTGTATTAAAATTATCATTAAGGTTTAAAATAATCTTTGGAAAAACAATTATTAACAAAATAAATAAAAATAGAAAAGTAAAAAATGATTTTATAAATAATTTAGTTTTTGAATATTTATGAATTCTTTTAAATCTTGATAATGGTACTTCACTTTTATCTACTTGATATAACAATTGTTGTAATATACTCTTCTCAATAGACTGATAATATTCATTTTCCTTACCTCTTCTTTTTTTAGTTTTACCTTTTTCGTAATTTCCTAATGAAATAGTTATAGTTTTATATTCATCATTTTTTAGAAAATATGTTTTAAGGAAACTCGATTTACCAGAACCATATGTACCAGATATGGCGACATTCAATATATCATCGTTTTTCAAGCAATAATCTAGTGATTCGCTATATTCTTCAATATCGCTTGCATTCGATGTTGGAGATAAATCTAAGTATTTAAAATAATCTTTATTTTTTTCATTCATTACAATAACACTTCCTTACTACAAAGAATAAGCAGTATCTATCTCAAAATAAGATAAATACTGCTATATTATACCATATTTTAGCAATTTATTGCATATATTTCTCGGAAAAAGTTAATTTACCATAAGAGTCGCCATCATCTACAACAATGTCTTTTATTTTCTTTTCATTCATTATCTTCACCTAATGTAGTTTATGAAAAAAATATAATTATGTTATTTTTTATATAAATACAGTTATAACGATGACATCATTTATTATTTTTATTAAAAACACAGTGGAAGTATGATATTATATAAATGGATGTATCTTAATACTAAAAAAACTGCCAAAGCAGTTTCTTACATAGTAAGTATTTAGGGCTAAGCCTTTATTTTAACTCTATGTCATCTTAAATGGTATTAAGACAATTTCAATATATCAAATAAGGAGGTATTTGTCAATGAAAAAAGACTATATTATAGGACTTGACATTGGAACAACATCAGTTGGTTACTCAGTAGTGGAGGCTGATAATCAAAAAATAATGAGAAAAGGAAATAAGCATTTATGGGGAGTACGGCTTTTTGAAAGTGCTGATACTGCAGCTGCTAGACGTGAATTTAGAAGTACAAGGAGAAGATATGATAGAAGAAAACAAAGAATAAATCTATTACAAAAAGAATTTAAGGATGAAATTTTTAAAGTTGATCCTAACTTCTTTATAAAAATGAAAGAATCTTTTTTTAGAGAAGATGACAAAGAAAATAAAACTGTTACTATAAGTAAAGAAGAAAAAAATAAAATTAAAGACTATTATAAAAAATATCCTACTATATATCATTTACGTAATCATCTTATAAACTCAGAAAAAGAAGAAGATATAAGACTTGTATATCTTGCTATACATCATATTATTAAAAATAGAGGGAACTTTTTATATTCTGGTAATAATTTTGACGTTGAAAATTTAAACATAAAAGAAAAAACAAAAGATATTTTTGAAGACTTTTCAAATATTAATACAGATATTCAACTTCCAGACTATGATGATTATTTAGATTTAGATACTTTTGAAAGTGCCTTACTAGAACCTTTAAAGGCTATTCGTAAAGATAAGATAAAATCTTTATTATCTGATTTTTGTTCTACAAAGTTTATAAGTGAATTTGTAAAATTAATTTGTGGTAATCAATTTGATATAAACAAATTATT
>CANRMZ010000111.1 GCA_947631885.1 uncultured Bacilli bacterium | reverse complement strand
CACCAAATGGTGGCCGCCAGTAGTTGGCCTTATAGGCCGATGAGAAAATCCACCTCTTTTAGGGGTGGATTTTTAATTCTATTAATCTTTTTATATCATATATTTTAATGATGAAAAAAGATTTTATTAAAACAATATTTATAATTTTATTATTAACATTTTCTTTTTATTATGCTAAAAAGATTTCTACTCTTTTGATATATAAAAGTTCTTTAATGCACGAAATAATGGATAATAAAGATAATTATGAAGAAAAAAGTGTTAATGCTATTATCGATGGTGATTATATTACGCCGGGAATTGATGGTTATAAAGTAGCTGGATTAGAAAGCTATTATCAAATGAAAAACCAAGGGGTATTTGATGAAGATAAAATAGTTTACGAAAAAGTAGAGCCAGAGATAAGCCTTGCAAATAACCAAACGCTTATCATTAATAAGGCTAATTCCTTTAAAAGAAAGGTGTCGTTAATTGTTAATAACAATGAAGAAGTTGAAAATTATATTCTCAAACATCGAATAAAGGCAAATAAACTAGTAACTTTAAATACATATAAGAAAAAGTCAGCATTTAAACAAATAAATCATGATAAAAATTATAGTGTTTTAGAAAAAAAGTTAAAAGAATATGAAATAAATACTGATGTATGTGTTTTAAATAACTATAATAAAGAAGAATGCCTTAATGATCATAAGTTTTTAGTAGAACCTACTTATACCATATCAGATAGCTCATTAATAAAAACTAATATTAATGCAGGAGATATTATTATGATTGATGATTCTTTATCATTAGCAAGTTTTAAGATCCTTTTACAAAAAATTAATTATCAAAATCTAAGCAGTGATACCTTATCAAGCTTAATATCTGAGGAAAGGTAATATTGATTTATAAATTTTTATTTGATATAATGATGACACCAAGAAATCTTTTATAAAATGAAGGTGATATCAATGTGTAAAATAAAAATTTTTGGTTTGGGTGGGTTAAACGAAAATGGCAAAAACTGCTATGTCGTTGAGATAGATGATGATATTTTTGTCTTTGATTGTGGGTTAAAATATGCCACTGGAAATCTTTTAGGTATTGATTATATAATTCCTGATTTTTCTTATTTAGTTAAAAATCGTAAGAGAATAAAAGGTATCTTTATAACGCATGGCCATCAAGAAAATATGGGAGCTGCTACGGATTTAATTTCGCAAATTCCGGAAGTTAAATTATATGCCACAAAGTTTACTAAATTTTGTTTAATGGAATCTGGCATAAAAGAAAGCAATATTATCGAAATTAAGGCTCATAAGAAAATAAACTTTGGTAATGTATCAGTATTTCCTATATCTATATCTCATAGTTCTCCAGATAGTGTTATGTATGTAATTAATACTCCCGATGGAGCTATATGCTATACAGGAGATTTTCTTATAGATCCATCTATGATGGGAGCTTATGATAGTGATATTGGTAAGATTGCTTATGTAGGAAAGCAAGGAGTACTTTGTCTTCTTTGTGAATCATCTTTTGCCGAAATGCCTGGTCATACTTCTCCAAAGCATAAACTTGAAGAGTTTTTTAAATATGTAATTAAGCATAATGAAAAAAGAATAATTTTTAGCGTTTTAGCAGATCATTTATATACGATAAATGAAATATTTAATGCGGCTGCTAGTACTCATCGTAAAATAATTGTTATGGGTAAGAGATTAAAGAATGTTATTGATTATTCTATTGCTAATAACTATTTAACGGTTGAAGAGGGTATAATTGGCGATTTATCGAATCTTAAAGATCCTGACTGTATCATTCTCGTTAGTGATGATAAAGCCTATCCTTATGCTAATTTAAATAAAATCTTAGGAGGATATGATAAGTTTATCGAACTAAAACCTACTGATACGATTGTCTTTTCTGAACCTAAATATGATAGTAGTGAAAAGATTTTTGTTAAGCTAGAAAATGAACTTGCCAAATTTGGTTGTAATGTTATTGATTTGCCTAAAGATTACACAATTTTACAACATGCCTCTAAAGAAGATTTAATGTTAATGATAAAACTTTTGAATCCTAAATACTATATGCCTGTTAAAGGGGAATATCGTTATATGGTAGGTAATGCTAATATTGCATCTATACTTAATATTCCAAATGAAAATATCCTTTTAAAACAAAATGGTGATTTAGTGCAAATTACGGATAAAACCCTTGAGGATAAGTTTGAACGTATTAATGTTGATGATATATTTATTGATGGCAATAGTACTGATGATATTGGTGATTTAGTAATTAAAGATAGGGAAATATTATCGGAAAATGGTATTGTTTTAATAAGTGCCACGGTATCTAAAAAAGATAAAGTTTTGTTAGTAGGCCCTGAAGTTACAACTAGAGGATTTATCTATGTTAAAGACTCTAAAGAAATGATTGAAGAAATCAAGAAAATATGTGAAGAAGTTATCAAAAATAATATTACCCCAACTTATATTGATTTCAATTTAATTAAGAATCAAATAAGAGATGAATTGGGAAAATATTTATATAATGAAACTGAATGTAAACCAATGATTATCGCAGTTGTTCAAGAAGTATAAAAAGTGTAAAGTCATCCATAATAAAAATGGGTGATTTTTTTGGAAGAAGTAGGAATTGCAAAAGATATTTATCAAAACGCCAAGATGGGAGTTTTAGGTATAGATGAAGTAATTTATAAAGTTAAAAACAAAAAGTTATTAAAAGAGATAATTAGAGAGAAAAAGGGCTATGAAGATGTTTGTGAAAGTTGCAAACATTTTTTAAAACGTCAAAAAGAAGAAGTAGTTGAGCCTAATATGATGGCTAAAATGGGGTCAGAGTTTTTAACGCAAATGAAGTTATTTAAGGATGATAGTGACAATATTATTATTGATATGATGATTAAAGGGACAGAAAAAAGTTTAGCTATTATGGAAAATAAAAAAGAAGAAGCTAAAAATTGTGGTATGAAAATCCAAAAAATAATTAACAATATGTTAAATATATTAAATGATAGTATTACTAATTTGAAAAAAATATATAAATTTTACTTTTTTGAAAGTTAATTTTCTTGAGGCTTTTACCATTTTATGCTATTATTAAAATAGGTGAAGGAATATGAAGAGAGTTAACTCGACTGTTTTATTAGTATTTTCCATGGCACTAGTTTCTATTTTGTGTCTTCTTTTAGGTGTGTCATATTCCTATATATTAAGTAATGGTAGTGCTGCAACAAATACAGAAACTATTAATACTGGTAATTTAAATGCCAATATTACTATCAATAATACTGAACTTGGAAATATAAGTGCTCTTCCGGATAATGAAGGCATGGAGTTAAATAATTATGCAACCGTGGAAATTCAAAAGAACAGTGACTATTCGGTTTATTATCAATTAAATCTTGAATATACCTCTACATTTAGCACTAGCAGTCTTAATGATTATTTACCTCTTGAAAATTTAGTAGTTGCTTTATATAAAATAAATAATGGTGCTGTTGAGAAAACTCCTATTATGGGCCCTATTAGAGTGGCTGATTTACCAATCGTTAAGTATGGGGATCAAAATACTAACGGTAATGATTCTATATTAAAAGCTCAATATCAACTATATATAGGTAAATTTGAAACTGGCAACCAAACTGCCAAGTATGCTCTGAAAGCTTGGGTAGCTGAAGATGCCAGTGATGATTTTAATGGAAAAGACGTACAATTAGATTTGACAGTTAATCAAGCCCCTTATTATAGCAAGAGCACATATAATTTAAATTTTGAACTAGACAGTACTGCAACTGGTACTGAAATATATTTAAATGGCCAAAAAGTAGAAAATAATAAAATATCTAATATCCCCGAGGGAATCTATACTTTGATTGTAAAAAAGGATAATAAAACCTATGAAACAACTTTA
>CANRMZ010000110.1 GCA_947631885.1 uncultured Bacilli bacterium | reverse complement strand
TTATGTCAAAAATGTAGGTAATTAGTTTTCTTTTTTTATTGCCCTTATACTCGGCATATCTTCCGAAATAATTTTAACCTCCCACCCATTTTGACGATATAACTCTAAATCATCGTACCCTTGGCTAGATGAAGTCAAAATAGTTTTAGAATCTGGCAAAACTTGGCTGAATCCTAAAGCTATAAGATTCTCCGATAGGCTAGGAACAATTATTTCGCCATTTTTAATTCTTTTTAAATAGTAATCATATAAACATAATCTAGCATTTAAATAGCCAATAATTAAATTTCTAAAATCTAACAAATAACATTTAGAAGGTTCACTATCAGGAAGGGTTTCAAATCGGCAAATTTCATTAGAATTACTTTGAGATGCTAAAACGATCAATTCACTACTAGGAAATTCCCATAGATTACTATATGGGTAATAATCATCAAGAGTTATATATCCATTAACTGATATTTTCTCAATTTGGGCTTGTATTTGCTCTATTCTTTTATCTAGAAAATCTTCAACCTTATCGCCTTTTTGCAAAGCATTATATATTTCAGCAATATCAATATATAATCCTCTCGATTTATCACCACTCTTACCAGCATTATACAAATATCCGTTAGGAGTTATAAACCAATTATTTGGCCATTTTATTTCTTTTGTCTTGCTAGGCACAATTGATAGAATAGTAACTTTTTCAAGCATCTTCGTAGCAATATTTATTTTATTTAAAACGCTTGTTAAATAATCTGTAATATGAGGAAAGAAATATAATAAATATTTTATATATACTTTATATACGTTTAATATTTCTAAGACATCTAAAAAAGAAAGATTAATTCTTTGCCATATATCGTTATATGAAACAGCATTATTTTCAAAATAGTCTTGGAATTGACAATGGATAAAAATATCACTTTCATCTATTAATATCAGAGCATCTAATCTTGAAATATAAAGATCAAGTACTGGTAGCTCTCTCAATATTTCTTGCAAAATAGTTATAAGCTTTTCTGGCAAATTATAGAAGTTTACATTTTGAAGGGGCTTTTCTGTACAAAAGTCATGAGATTTTATAGAAGTGGTAATTCCCTCTTTTTTATCTAAATCCTGATAATATTTATACATTGTACCACCTTCGTTTGCGTTATATTATATCATGTAATTTAGAATTATTGTTCTAAATCAGAGTGGCTACTTGGATTTAAAGATAAATCTTTGAATTCTTTCTTTAAAAATAATGGATATGCTGCTGCGCCAATCATTGCCGCATTATCTGTACAATATAAAAGTCTTGGAATATATAATTTAGCATCGTGCTTATCACATAAAGTTTTCATCTGCTCTTTTAAATAGCTATTTGCAGAAACTCCACCTGCGATAACAAGCCTTTTTATTCCCGTTTCATTGAAGGCTTTTTCCACTTTTCTTTCTAATTCATCAACAGCAATATTTTGAAAAGAACAAGCTAAATCTTCTTTTCTTATCTCATTATTTTTCATTTTTTCTGTATTAACTAAGTTAATTATTTGACTCTTAAGTCCACTATAACTAAAGTTATATGTATCATCATCTACTGGTTTTGTTAATTTATAAGTATCTTTTCCTAATGCAGCGGCTTTATCAATATGAGGTCCTCCCGGATAAGGGTATCCTAATACTCTTGCGACCTTATCATAAGCTTCACCTATGGCATCATCCATAGTACATCCTAGCATTTCAAATTCATAATCGTTATGCATAATAGAAAGCTCGGTATGACCGCCACTAACAACAAGGGCAATAACTGGAAATTCTAGATTATCTTCTAAGTTATTAGCATATATATGACCAATTAAGTGATTAACTCCTATCAAAGGTTTTTTATAAACAAAACTAAGAGTCTTAGCAAATTCAACTCCAACTAATAAAGAACCCAATAATCCAGGTTTATAAGATACCGCAATAGCATCAACATCATTTACAGACATATTGGCTTTCTTTAAAGTTTCTTCCAAAACCATAGTTATATTTTCTGTATGTCTTCTTGATGCAATTTCAGGCACTACACCACCATATAAAGCATGTTCATCCATTTGGGTTAAAATAGTTAAAGCTACTACATCATGACCGTTTTTAACGATAGCTATACTGGTTTCATCACATGTTGTTTCAACCGCCAATATATAAACATCCTTCATTTTAACACCTTCTTCATGACTAAGGCATCAATACCATTATAGTATCCTTGCCTTGTAGAAATTATTTGATATCCACTTTTATTATACAAATTTAGGGCCACTACGTTGTTTTTTGAAACCTCTAGAATAATTTCCTCAGCTTTATCTTCAACGCTTCGCAAAAGGGCTTTTCCTATCTTTTGACCACGATACTTTTCATCAACGTAGATCAAAAGAATTTCTGCTGTTTTCTCCATAAGGGTCCCAATTATGAATCCTGTAATAATACCGTCTTTTTCATCAAGATTCATTACATAAATATTATTATCAAGATACTCTTCCAGATTGTATTTTTCTCTAAATCTAGAGTCATACAAATTACCTAAATTATAAACATTCTCAAGATCTTTGCTAGTTATCCTTCTTAGCATATTCAACTCCAATAAGTTTAATATATATAGGATTTACTGCATGAGGATTTGTATAATCAATAGTTTTTACATATTCTAATACTTTTTCCATATCTATAGAAACATCTGTATCTACGTTATTATCTTGGTTAAATTCTTTAAATTCAGAGTTATTAAGATAATAATATTCTTTAATTTTCTTATGATTTATAAATTCGCCAACAAAAAAACCATTGCCATCTGATAAACCAACTGTATGATCACTACTTGGCAAAGATAAATTCATCATATTAAGGTAATCAATAACTTTAATAGGCTTTTTTAAAGTATAAGCTAAGGTTTTAGCGATAGTTACTCCAAGTCTTACTCCAGTAAAAGAGCCCGGACCATTTACAACTAGAATTTCATCATATTCTTCATTTTCTAAAAGTTTAGCTAACATTGGCATAATTAAAGTACTATTTTGTTTTTCTCCCACTACTTTTTCTTCTTTATAAAAGCGAAGATATACATCTAAATAGTGAGTATCAATAAATAAAGTTTTCATTATAACACAGAATCACAAAGTTCCTCATATTCAGCTCCATATGGAGTTATAACTAGGACTCTTGTATTTTCATCTATAATATTAAATTTGATTTCTAATCTATTTTCTGGCAACTTATCTTTAATTATATCTGCCCATTCAATAATAGTTACCCCGCCATTTGTAAAATAGTCATTAAATCCAATTGTATTATCATCAGGATCTAGACGATAAACATCCATATGATTAAGAGGAAGCTCTCCATTATTATATTCTTTAACAACATTAAATGTTGGACTTGTAATAGTTTCTTCAATTCCTAAAGCCTTGGCGAAACCCTTAGTAAAAATTGTTTTACCACTACCTAGCTCACCATCTAAACAAATAACCATATTAGGAAATTTTTCAGATTCGAAATTTTGAGCTAAAGTCATAGTATCATTCTCATTGCGAGACGTATATTTATAGTTCATAAAATCACCTATTTTTATTATAAAATAACTAGAATATTATTCTCAATATAAATCTATCTATTTGACTAAATATTACTAAAATAATATTTTATTGCAAAAAAAAATTATTGGCAACTACCTATCTTAGCATAACTATTTTCGGCGTATTAGGTCTTAACTTCTCTGTTCGGGATGGGAAGAGGTGTACCACCTAAGCTATCGTCACCAATAAAAGGATTTCGTCCTTTAAAAACTCGATAATGTAAATATATCTCAAAACGTTTAAATAAAAATTAAAGTTAAATCCTCGATCTATTAGTACTGGTCAACTCAACGTATCACTACGCTTCCATCTCCAGCCTATCAACCTTGTAGTCTACAAGGAATCTTACTTCACGAAGAATGGGAAAATTCATCTTGGAGGAGGCTTCC
>CANRMZ010000109.1 GCA_947631885.1 uncultured Bacilli bacterium | reverse complement strand
AAATTTATGGAGAGTTTAGCAGTAAGATTAGGAAGATTAAATCCGGGAGGAATATCATTTGTAACGCCAGAAGAAGATGATAGAATGATGATAAACACAATGAAAAAGATGGCAAGAGAAAGTGGCTTAAAGGAAGGCCAAAAAATAGGACATAAAGATGGAATTAATTTTATTATAAAAAACATGCTTCAAAATGGAGTGGCAATAGAAGATGTAGTTAGATTAGCTAGTGTTGATAAAGATTTAGTAGAGAAAGTTGCTAGAGAATTAGTAAATTTAGGTTAATTCTTGCAAAATTGCAAGTTTAGTGATAATATTAGGTCATATAAGTGATGACGGGCGTGGCGAACCAAGAGCTATATAATATTAAGAGAGATTCCTTAGTGAATAATTAGGGTGGAACCGCGGAAGTTATTTCGTCCCTAAGTATTTTACTTAAGGTTTTTTTATTTTAAGGAGGAAATTATGGAAGAAAAAGAATTTAAAATGGAAGATATGGTCAACTTTTGCAAGACTTATGGTTACATATTCCAAGGTAGTGATATATATGGTGGTCTTGCTAATACTTGGGACTACGGTCCTTTAGGATCAAGACTTAAAAATAACTTAAAAGATGCATGGCGTAAGAGATTTATTCAAGAAAGACCTAATGCATATGAACTTGATGCCGATATTTTAATGCATCCAAGAGTATGGGAGGCTTCAGGTCACGTTGATTCTTTTGCTGACCCATTAACGGACTGTCGTCATTGTAAAACAAGATATCGTGCCGACAATTTAGTTAATGATTTTACTAACAGTTCAATGGGAGACAAAATGACCAATGAAGAATTATTAGATTATATCAAAACTAATAATATTCCATGTCCAAAATGTGGTAAATGTGATTTCACCGACATTCGTCAATTCAAATTGATGTTTGAAACGTATCGGGGTGTAACCAAAGATAATAAGTCTGTTGTTTACTTAAGACCTGAAAATGCTCAAGGAGAATATGTTAACTTCTTAAATGTTCAAAGAAGTATGAGAGCTAAAATACCATTTAGTATTGGTCAAATAGGTAAAGCATTTAGAAATGAAATTACACCGGGTAACTTTATTTTCCGAACTATTGAATTTGAACAAATGGAATATCAAACTTTTTGCAAAAAAGGTGATGATTTAAAATTCTATGAATACTTTAAAGACTATGGTAAGAAATTTTTTATGGACTTAGGCTTACCTGAAGAAAAACTTAGATTTCATGATCACGAGAAATTAGCTTTCTATGCTGCAGCCGCTTGTGATATTGAATATAAATTCCCATTTGGTTGGGGTGAAATAAATGGTACTCATGATCGAACTGACTACGATTTAACAAGACATGAAGAATACAGTGGTGTACCTCAAAAATATTTAGATCCGGAGACAAATGAAAAATATATTCCATATATTGTTGAATCTACTTATGGAGTAGGTAGAACTGTTCTAGCTTTATTATGTGAAGCATATCACAAAGAAACATTGGAAAATGGGGAAGAAAGAGAAGTATTAAAACTTAGCCCTTATCTTGCACCAATTAAAGTTGCTGTACTTCCTCTTATTAAAAAAAATCATAGCGAAAAAGCTATGGAAATATATAACATGCTATCTAAATACTTTATGACAAGCTATGATGAAAGCGGAACTATAGGTAAAAGATATCGTAGAGCAGATGCTTGTGGTACTCCATACTGTATTACAATTGATGATGATACTTTAAACAATAATACTGTAACTATCAGGAATCGTGATACTATGGAACAAGAAACATTAAAAGTAGACGAAGTTATAAAATTTGTTGAAGATAGAATTAAATTCTAGCAATCTAAACCTTTTTGTAATATAATATCTTATGTTCGTTACAAGGAGGTTTTTTTATGTTTTTAGATAGACTTAATGATGAAGATTTTGTAGAATTAGTTAATTTATGCAATAGTGGTGAAAATTACTTTGCTGGTATAGATTTAAATGACACGATAGATTTAGTCTTGATATCAAATGAAGTAGATAGATGTCTTGAAAGTGGAGAAAGATATTATTGGCTTAGAGGAGTTAAAAGGGGAGATATTCCCAAATTCCTAGGTCAATATAAGGCCACGGATTATTGGATGGCCTCATGTGAGACATTTACGCCTCAAAGAGATTGCACGGCAATTTTAAGAGAATATTTAGCTAAAAAGTTTGGCGTTGAATATTTAGATAGTTTATACGAGCATAATGTTGCCGATGCTTTAGCTGAAAGAAAAGCTTTAGAGGCCAAAATAGGTATTACAAGATAATATGTTTGTTGAAAAACTAGATGATACTGATCTTGTTAATCTTATAAATTTATGTAATTCGTCTTTAGTAAGATACTATGATAAATCAATGGTTGATAGTGTTCATAGAGAAACTAGTTTTATAGAAGATGGTCAAAAATGGATAACCTTTTATGGTCAAAGAACTCCTGTCAAAAATATATATGAATCTAAAAGAGTAGTTACTTTTCAAAAAAGAGGAGTCTATAGTATATATGGCGCTTCTGACTTCTTCTTAGTATCATATGATAATGGCATACCTATCAGAGATTTTTCAGATATTTTAAGAGAGTATATGACTCAGAAATTTGGTAGCGATTATTTAGCAGCTTTATATGAGTTCAATGTAGCTAGTGCGTTAAAAGAAAGAAGCTATTTAGAAGGTCTTATTGGTATAACAAGATAATTTTTGTAAATAATAAGAAAATTTTATGTCAGAGATATTTTCAATACCTCTTTAGTAGTGTTATAATTAAAAAGAGCCTATCAGTTCTCATACTGATAGTTTTTCTTTTTTATGGAGGTAGTGTATGACAAAGTATGTATTTGTAACGGGAGGCGTTGTTTCTGGTCTTGGCAAAGGCATAACAGCATCAAGTATTGCCCTTCTTTTGAAGGCAAGAGGTTATAAAGTTTTTATGCAAAAGTTTGACCCTTATATGAACGTTGATCCGGGAACAATGAATCCTATCCAACATGGTGAAGTTTTTGTAACTTATGATGGCTGTGAAACAGATTTAGACTTAGGCCATTATGAAAGATTTATTGATGAAGAATTAAATTATACTTCAAATATTACTAATGGTAAGATTTATTCATCAGTAATTGAAAAAGAAAGAAGAGGCGATTATTTAGGAGCCACAGTCCAAATGATTCCTCATATAACTAACGAAATAAAACATAAAGTTTATGAAGCAGGTGCTTCTACAGGTGCTGATATTGTTATTACTGAAATTGGGGGTACGGTTGGAGATATTGAATCGCAAACAATGCTTGAAGCTTTAAGACAAATTCAATATGAGAAGGAGAAGGAAGATACTTTCTTTGTTCATTGTACTTTAGTGCCTTATATTTATGGTAGTAATGAACTTAAAACTAAACCAACCCAAAATAGTGTTAGAGATTTAAGAAATTTAGGCATTAGACCCGACGCTTTGGTTTGTCGAGTTCCTTTTCCAACAACGGATTCTATTAAGAAAAAATTATCTTTATTTTGCTCAGTACCTGAAGAAAATGTTATAGACTCAGTAGATGTTAAAAATATTTATGAGATACCTCTTAACTATCATGCTCAACATATTGATGAGATTATATTAAATCATTTTGATTTACCTGTTAAAAAAGCTAATTTAAAAGATTGGGAAGATTTAGTTGATACAGTTAATAACTTAAAAGATGAAGTTGAAATAGCTTTAGTAGGTAAGTATGTTGAACTTCATGATGCCTATATTTCGGTGGCTGAATCTCTTGCCCACGCGGGATACAAATATAAAGTAAAGGTAAATATTAATTGGGTTAATTCTGAAGATTTAGAAAAAGAAAGTTGTAATTTAAAAGAGGTGTTCAAAAACTCTAAAGGAATTTTAGTGCCTGGAGGATTTGGTACAAGGGGCATTGAAGGCAAGATTAAGGCTATAACTTATGCTAGAGAAAATAAGATTCCTTTCTTAGGCATTTGCTTAGGTATGCAACTTGCCGTTATTGAATTTGCTCGTAATGTTCTTGGTTATGAAGATGC
>CANRMZ010000108.1 GCA_947631885.1 uncultured Bacilli bacterium | reverse complement strand
CCTTCGACTTTACCTGGGTCTTCAACCCTAATATGATCTGGATCGGTATACATCATCATAACTTTTCTTTTAACTTCTTCAGGACTATCAGATAAATAAATACAGTTATCTAAAGATTTACTCATCTTAGCTTTACCATCAATGCCAGGAACTCTTCCTTCCATAGCACTTTCTGGTACTACAGCATTTGCATGTACTAATACCTCACCATATATAGAATTAAATTTATGTACAATTTCATTAGTTTGTTCAATCATTGGAAGTTGATCTTCTCCTACGGGAACACAATTAGCTTTAAAGGCTGTTATATCGGCTGCTTGAGATATAGGATAATTTAAAAAGCCACTTGGGATATTATTATCAAAACCCCGAGTACCAATTTCACTTTTAACAGTTGGGTTACGCATAAGTCTAGATACCGTAACGAGATTCATATAATAAAAAGTAAGTTCTGTTAAAGCAGGCACTTCACTTTGAATAAAGATATTTACTTTATCAGGATCAATACCTACGGAAAGATAATCTAAGACTACTTCAATAACATTATCTCTAATCTTTTTAGGATTATCAAAGTTATCTGTTAAGGCTTGGGCATCAGCAACCTCGATAAAGAATTTATCATAATCTCCTTCGTTTTGAATCTTTACTCTATTTCTTAAAGAACCTATATAATGGCCTATATGAAGTTTACCTGTTGGTCTATCACCTGTTAATATAATTTTACCCATAAATATCACATTCCTTCATAGAAACATTATATATTATTTTAATAAATAATGCTATAATATTCACAGGTGATCGAAGTGGAACTAGTAGATAATTTAACTAAAGAAGAATACGAAAACTTTTTCAAAAAAAGTAAATATAATCACTTTTTACAAAGCTATGCCTGGGGTCAAACTTGCACTGTAAGAGTTCAAACTCCGGTCTATCTTGGCCTTAAAGATGATAATGGTAACATCGTAGCTGCTTGCCTTGCCATGCGTAAAGATATTCCTTTTCGTATGACTTATTTTTATGCTCCAAGAGGACCATTAATTGATTATGATAATTATGAGCTTTTAGAAGCCTGGACTAATGAATTAAAAAAATATTTAAAGAAACAAAATGCTGTTTATTTTAGATTAGATCCGGGTGTTGTTTATGAAGAAATAGATGAAGAAGCAAGACCTATCGAAGGTGGTAAAAATAATCATAAAGTATATGAAGATTTAGTTAAGCTTGGTTATACCCATCGTGGATTTACTACTTTATTTACCCGTAATCAACCAAGATATACTTTTAGAATAGATACGAAAAGACCTATTGAAGAAATAGAAAAAGATATGAATAAAACATATCTTAAGACTATTAAAAGAAGTTATAACTATGATTTAGAAATATCTGATTATTACGATACAGATACTTTCTACGATTTAATGAAAAATATTGCGGCTAAAGATGGATTTAATGGCAATCCTAAAAACTTCTTCCAAAAGTTTTCGGAAGAGTTTGGCAAAACAAATACTGTTCATTATATTTCTGTTAAGATATATCCTGATAAAGAAATAGCAAAAGCTAAAGAAGCTCTTGATAAACTCCAAAAAGAATTAGATGAAGGCAAAGTACTTCCTAAACATATGGCTGATACGCAAAATCAAATTGCAAGATTCCAAAAAGATATTGAAACATTTAGTCCATATGAAGGTAAATATCCTGATGGATTAATATCACTTATTCTTATTTGTCCTTATACAGATAGAAATATGTGGACTTTATATATTGGTAATAATAGTTTAGCAACTTATACTTTTGCCGTTAATAGAGCTTATTATGAGGCTATTAAATATGCGGTTGATAAAGGCTTTGATTTTTTAGATCTATTTGGCACGTGTGGAGAGCCTCATTCAACAGATAAGAATTATGCTGCTCTTCATGAATATAAAAGAAAACTCGGTGGAACCTATACTTGCTTTATAGGTGAGTTTGATATTATAAATAAAAAATTATGGTATAAATTCTTACCAACTTTCCTAAAATGGCGAAGAAAATTAAAAGGGAAATAATTGATTTTTCCCTTTTTTGTTACCAAATATCTTTGTTTATAAATTTTGTAAGAGCAAGAATGGTAGCATCACGAACAAGATCTATTCTTGAAATATTACCTTTAGAAAAAAGATACTCGATGCTTTTACCTTGGCCTGAATTAACAAGATTATAATGTTTATCCATAACCTTACCGAATTCATCATTTATTATTTCCTCTAAATATTTTTCAGGAAAAGGATAACCCTGGCTAATACCTGCGGAATTTTCTTGTTCTTTATTTTCAATATAAACTAAATTTAAATTAACCCAAGGTCCTAAGAGATTAGTTATGCCGGCCTCGACAGCAACATAATAATCAGCATCAATATTATTTTCCTGAGCATATTTTCTAAGATTATGGCATCTATTTAAAGCTCCCTCATAAATTTCTTCATTCACAGGCTGTTTAGAAACATCCGAGGAAACCCCAATGCCATGGATATCAAAATCATCAAAAAACCTAGCAAAAGCTAAAGATACAGCTTCGAGTTTACCGGGATTTTCGCTTGCCAATAAAACTTTTATCTTATTCATAGCACTTCATATCAAGAACATCTTCAAAATATTTTTTTACTTCTTCAATGCTTTTCTTTTTGCTATTAAAGAAGAAACTATAATCAACATCAGCAACTAAAGTTACTTTTTTACCACTACGTTTTACTTTTACTTTGCTAAAATTCTCAGCATTAGTAAATTGTTTTCTTAAATTTTCTTGCGTTTTTTTAGCAACATCCTCACTTTTTTCTTCAACAATATATGTTAGAATTATTTCTTTAATTTCATTGTCATCTGTAACTACAATCTTATAATTATTATCTGATTTCTTTTCTTTACAAGTAATACTTTTAGAGCATCCTGTACATAATAAAAGTGTTAATATTAATAAAACTATCTTTTTCATACTACCTCTTTATCAGTTTAACATTAAAAGGGAAATAGTTCAATGGTCATTAAAAAAGATGGATAAATCCACCTTATTTACAAGTTAGTTCCATATCTTCGTATTGCTTTTTAGTGTCTTCATAACTGTATTCTTCATCTTCACCAAAGCTATAAGAACATTCTACAGTTATTACACTTCCTTTAGATGTTACTTTTACATCTTCGTAACCATCCATGTCTTCGAACTCTTCTTTAATTTCTTCGACAGCATCTTTCATGTCTTCTTCACTTGGATCTTCATCTAAATCTAGATATTCTTTAACATCCATTTCAAATACCATTGATGAAGTTTTAGCTTTATCTTTACTAAACTTAGTAACGATTTTAGCATCCATTCCCATGAATTCACCTGTACAAGTTAATTTTTTACCACAACCTGTGCAGCATAATAGCAAAGAAACAAGAGCTCCTGCCATTAAAGTTTTTTTCATATCATGACTCCTTCCTCATTTTAATTGTACCAAATTTCTAACGAAAAGTCTCTATCTGTAAAAAATATTGCAAAATAAAAAGTGTTAGTTTATTATAATTTCCGTCCAAAGAGATTAAATAAATCTAACACATTTAATATTATACATAATTTTCCAAAAATTAAAAGATTATTTTCTCTCTTTGAACAAATGAAGGGAGATTTTTTATGGAAAATTCTGAAAATAATAAGAAAAAATGGGTTGATAAATGTATGGATACTTTAAAAATGTCAGGAAGGAGTGAAAAAACAAGATTAAATTATAAATCGGCTTTAATTCGTTTTTTAAACTTTTATGATGAAAAAACTAATATTAATAATTTAAATGAAGAAGATATTATTAATTATATTCAAGAAGATTTTATTAAGAAAAATCTTGCTGGTGGAACTTATAATCTAAATATTTGTGCAATTCGATATATGTATTCAATTTGCTTTGATAAAGAATTAAATAAAAAAAAGTTACCATCTGTTAAATTAAAAAAAAGATTACCAATTATTATTCCTAAAAAAACTTTTATTAATATTATTAATGATGAAAAATCTTTAAAACATAAATGTTGGTTACTTCTTGCATTTTGTTCTGGATT
>CANRMZ010000107.1 GCA_947631885.1 uncultured Bacilli bacterium | reverse complement strand
TTTGTTTCTTCACCGCCAATATGGGTAAAAAATAAACCAATATTTATTAGACCGCATATTCCTACTATTGAATATATAATTGCACAAATTGTACTACTTTGTGAGAATAAAGACTCTACAAGGTTAAAATCGAAAAAGCCTATTAAACCCCAGTTTATTGCACCAATAACGGTAAATAATAGAGTTATTTTATAAAATGTCTCCATACTTATCCTTTCTGATATTAGTATTAAACGTTTATTATATTTTATACACGAATATTTTAATTTCTTAAAAATATAGTTAAATAGAAAAGGAAAGTGAATTGATGAAAAAAATATTATTGTTGATACTATGCCTTTGTGTAGTAGGCTGTTCTAAAGATAATTCTAATAATATTATAAAAGACTTTACTAAAAGCGTGGAAAAAACCAAGTCTTATCATTTAGTAGGAACAATGGAGCTAAATGCAGGAGAAGAAACATTTAATTATGATATTGATGTAAGCTATTTAAAAGATGATTATTATAAAGTTAAAATGGTAAATACTACTAATAATCATGAACAAATTATTTTAAAAAATACAGAAGGATTATATGTTATCACTCCTTCACTAAATAAAAGCTTTAAATTTGACAGTACCTGGCCAGATAATTCATCTCAAGGATATATCTTATCTTCTTTAGTAAAAGATATTGAAAACGATAAGGATGTAAGCGCCAAAGATAACGTCATAGAAGTAAAAGTTAATTATCCAAATAATAAAGATTTAAAATATCAAAAGATTTATTTAGATAAAGATGGCAAACTATCTAAAGTGGAAGTTTATTCTGATGCTGATCTTCCAAGTATAAAAATCGAATTTAGTAAAGTGGATTTAAAAGCAAATATTTCTAAAGATGAATTCAAATTAGAGAACTATATAAATGATGATGCTTGCGAAAATGAAGAAAATTGTGAAACAAAAACAACTATGAGCAATATAAAAGATGCTATTTACCCTTTATATATGCCTTCGAATACTTATTTAAATAGTTCAGAAGTTGTTAATAATGATACAGAAAGTAGAGTAATCCTAACCTTTACAGGAGATAAAAACTTTGTAATTGTAGAAGAAGGTGCCAAAGTAGAGAGCAGCCATGAAATAATACCTGTGTATGGAGAACCACTTATGTTGAATGATACAATTGCTGCTTTATCAAGTAATTCAATGTATTGGACAAGTGGTAATATCGATTATTATTTAGCAAGTAATGATTTATCAATTACTGAAATGGTAAATATCGCTTCTTCTTTAGGAAATACTCAATCAACTCTAGCCACAAAATAGTGGCTTTTTTCTTGTCAAAGATAACTATTTTATTATATAATAACCCATAGGAGATGTGTTATGGCAAAAATAAAAGCAAAGAAGTCAGAAGATAAATCAGAAGTTAAAGTTAATAGAAAAAAATTAAAAGAACCTAAAATTCGTACTGAAGAAGGAGAAACATTACATAGATTTATAATTATCTTTATTGTTATAATAGTAGCAGTTATTGCAATATACTTAATATCTGCTTTAGTATCTAAAAAAGATAATAAAGATAGTGAAAATAATACAGTTGCTGAAACTGAAATCGATTATAGCATTGTATCAGTTGGTACTATTTTAAATAGAAATCAATATGATAAATATTATGTTATGGTATATGATGCTGATTCAATAAATGCATTTTACTATTCTACTTTAATTACTCAATATACTCAAAAAGAAAAACACGATAAGATATTCTTCTGTGATTTAAGTAATCCTCTTAATAAAGAGTATGCTAATGAAACTAGTAATCCAAAAGCTCAAAAAGTTGAAGATTTTGCCTTTGGAGAAATTACTTTACTAGAAATCCAAAAAGGTAAGGTAACAAGATATGTTGAGGACATTGAAACAATAGAAGAAATTTTACAATAGAGAAGGTCTAACGACTTTCTTTTTTTTTAGAGTAATGTTATTATTAATATGGGAGACTAGGAATGAATAAAAAAGGTTATCAATTATCTCATGTAATAATAATTATTATAGCAACGGCCATTATATCTGCGATAACTTCAGGAGTTATAATCACTAGTTCATTTAATGTTAATGGAAAGTCTTATTCCGATTTAGTCTTAGATGAAAATGTTCAAGAATTTTTAGAAGTATACGCTAAACTATCTGATGATTATTATGAAGATGTTAATAAAAAAGAAATGATAGAAAGCGCTATTAACGCTATGACTAATTATCTAAATGAAACATATACAACTTATTTGGAAAGTGATAATGCCGATTCACTTATGCAAGAATTAAATGGTAAGTATACAGGAATTGGTGTGACGATTGCTGGCTTTGAGGTTGTAGGAGTTATTGAAAATTCTCCTGCTTACCGAAGCGGTATCCAAGTAGGAGATAAAATTGTATCAATTAATGGTACTGATGTAGCTACCTATAGTGGTAGTGAGATATCCGATTTAATAAAACAAAATAATGATAATGTTGTTTTAAAAATAGATCGTAATGGAGAGACATTGGAGTTTACTATGAAGGTTGAAAACTTTGATGTTTCACCAGTAGAATATAAAATGATAGATGATACCTCTATTGGATATATCAAAATGACTATTTTTTCTAACAAACTTACGGATGACACCAATAAAGCTTTAACTGAACTAAAAAATAAAGGAATGAATAAATTAATAATTGATTTAAGAGGAAATACTGGAGGTTTTTTAGATCAAGCTAAAAGTGTTGCATCTTTATTTATTGAAAAAAATAAAACAATTTACTTTTTAGAAGAAAAAGGTACTCTTACAGAAGAGAAAGATGAGACTTCTACTAAAATGGATATACCTATTGCTATTCTTGTAAATGGTAATACTGCTTCTGCTGCTGAAATTTTAACAGGAGCTATGAGATATAGCTATGGGGCAATGATTATAGGAACAAAAACGTATGGCAAAGGAAAAGTTCAACATACATTAACATTAAATGATAAAGATATGGTTAAATATACTTCATCAAAATGGCTAATGCCGAATCAAGAATGTATCGATGGTAAAGGCATAAGTCCCGATTACCTCGTTGAAAATGAATATATTTATGATGAAGAAAGTCAAACTTCAATTGTAGAAACGATAGATAATCAATTAAATAAAGCAATAGAGCTACTTAATAAGTAGCTTTTTGTTTGCTTAAAACTCATATTAAAGCTATAATATAAAAGAGGTTTGAATATGAAAAAAGGCGACAAATTAGCAATTCATTGTTATAAACATAATGGGAAAATAGATCGAATAAGTGGTGAAGCTATTGTTTTAGATATAACCGATGATTATATAGTATGTGCAAATAATAAAGTAAAACTTACTGAAAATGATGGGAGATCTCACCGAACTAAAGAAGCCGCAATATTATTTTTTTATAAAAACGAATGGTTTAATATCCTAGCACAGCTAAAAAAATATGGTTTATTCTATTATTGCAATATTGCTTCTCCCTATGTTATTGATGGTAGTATCATAAAATATATAGATTATGATTTAGATTTAAGAATTTTTCCTGATGATACTTTTAAAGTTCTAGATAAAAATGAATATAAATATCATAAGATGACTATGAAATATAGTGATGATATAGATAGAATTGTACAAGATAGTCTTAATAGACTTATAAAGATGAAAGAAAATAACGACATACCATTTCAAAAGGATGTTATAGAAAAATATTTTGAGATATATAAAGAACTAACTATTGAAAAAGAAAATAGTAGTAATAATTAAAAAAATAGTGAATATATTATTATAGATACCAATAAAAAGTGCAAAAAAACGCCATAAATTGACAAATTTGCGATTTTTTTAAAAAAATGTGAATTTCTTGTTGACTTTGCACTTTTTGTTTGATATATTAATCGTGCAGTCGAAAAAAAGGGCTGCAGAATGATCTTTGAAAACTGAGTAAAAACACAAGTCAATTTGAGTAGCTTAGATTAAACTGATATTAATAAGATTTTTAAATAAATCTTTTTTATTGAGAGTTTGATCCTGGCTCAGGATGAACGCTGGCGGCATGCCTAAGACATGCAAGTCGA
>CANRMZ010000106.1 GCA_947631885.1 uncultured Bacilli bacterium | reverse complement strand
ACCTGTTTTTGTTAGAATTTATCTAGGATTTTTAAAAATTTACTTCACGCCAGAAATTCTAGAACCTAACTAAGTAAAACGAGGAGTAATCCTCTTTTTTTTTGCAACCTTTTAGTTGCTTAATTTGTTATTATAGTGAAAGTACTTTCAAGGGAGGCAAAAGATGGATAATGAATTTATAAGAATATATCATGTATATAAAAATGATATCTTAAGGCTTGCATATAGTTATACCAAAAATCTATCTGATGCTGAAGATATAACTCAAGAAGTCTTTATTAAACTTTATGATAATTTTAATAAATTCTCGGATGAAGAGTACATGAAAAAATGGTGTATCAGAGTCACAATTAATAAGTGTAAAAACTTTGTTTTATCTTCATGGCATAAGAAAATAAGCTTTATAACTGAGAAAGAAGAAAATACTATATCCTGTGAAAGATCTGATAGTAGTGATATATTAAATGCTTTATTTAAGCTATCACCTAAATATCGTATGGTTATTATTTTATACTACTATAGTGGCTATAAAGTAAAAGAAATAGCAGACATTTTAAAGATAAAAGAATCTGCCGTTAAAACTAGACTAAAAAGAGGAAGAGAAAAGCTTCAAGAAATAATTGGAAAGGAGAATATATGATAAATAAGGAAGATATTAAAAAATCTTTGGAAAACATTAAAGTAAGTCCAGAACTTGATGAAAAAGTATTTAATCAAACAGTATATAAAAAAGAAAGTAAATCTTGGCATAATAAAATATATATCAAAGTATTTACGGCTGTAGCTTTAGTATTTCTATTAACAGTAACAACGGTATTTGCTAAAGATCTAATTTATAAATACGTCTTAAATAAAAAATGGGTAGGAGAGCAATATTATCAATCAATATCTTTAACTAAACCAGTATATATAAATGATGTTAAAAATTATACTTGTGATAATTTTAAAACTTTAAATGATATGGAAAATATTTTAGGGATGAAATTCGTTTTTGATACTTCAAAATATAACGACGAGATTAATAAGTGTGAAATAAAACTTAATGATGAGGGATATATTGAAGCGGTAGATGTTTCAGTCAAGGATTTCTATGATTATTCTGAAGATAATAGAGAAATAGATTCAGAGTATCGGGACGATTTTACTAAGGAAGAATTTTATGCCTGGGAAGCTAAAAGAAAAATCACAGAAGTTTATATTCAATATGCTTCTTTAGAAACTAAAGAGGAATTTAAAGAAATACAGATGGATTCAAGTAATGTTGAAACGAGAAATTATGAATTTTACGCTAAAAATATTAATACCGAAGGTTATTATAATCTAACTCCAAGTGAGCGTATACCTTTATCAAAACATGCAGTATTTGTAAATAATAATATTTTATATTATTTTTATGCTAATAATCAGGTCTCTTTAGATGATCTTCTTGGCATTATATATGAGTTTTAAAGCAGAATTTTCTGCTTTTTTATTTCGCCTAAATTAGGGCTTTTCATGATATAATTAATAGGATGATCCAGGAGGTTTTATGAAAGATAAAATAGAAGTTTTCAAAAAATGGATAGATGAAAGTAATAACATTGTTTTCTTTGGAGGGGCAGGAGTTTCAACAGAAAGTGGTATTCCTGATTTTCGCAGTAAAGATGGGCTTTATAATCAAAAGTATAAATATCCTCCTGAAGTGATACTAAGTCATTCCTTTTTTAAGAATAATACTGAAGAGTTTTATCATTTCTATAAAGATAAAATGAACTGCCTAAAATATGAACCTAATATAACTCATATAAAGCTTGCTGAACTAGAAAAGCAAGGTAAACTTAAAGCTATTGTAACGCAAAATATTGATGGATTGCATCAAAAGGCTGGGTCTAAAAAGGTACTTGAGCTTCATGGTAGCGTACTTAAAAATTATTGCCTTAAATGTGGCCTTGAATATCCAGCCGAATATGTTTTTAAATGTGATGGCGTGCCTAAATGCTTATGCGGAGGAACTATTAAGCCTGATGTAGTTTTATATGAAGAGCCTTTAGATGAAAACACTTTGCTAGAATCTATTAATGCTATTCAAAATGCTGATATGTTAATTGTCGCAGGTACTTCACTTACTGTTCATCCGGCGTGCGACCTTATAAATTACTATAAAGGAAATAAACTTGTTTTAATTAATAGAGATAAAACTCCATATGATGATTTCGCGGATTTAGTTATAAATGAATCTTTAGGAAAAGTATTTGAAAAAATTGCTAATTAAATCAATAGTTAGTATAATGGTTTCAGTAGTAAAATTTGCTTTATTTATAAAGCTTAAACTTTTAAAAATTATATTTTGAAAACGACAAAGGAGATAAGCATGAAAAAAACAGAAGAACAAAATAATTTATTAATATACAAAAATAAAGAGGGAAATATAGTTGTTGATGCTATTTATAAAGATGAAACTTTGTGGCTTACGCAAAAGGGGATGGCCAAGGTTTTTGATTGTAGCATTGATAATATCTCTCTCCATTTAAAAAATATTTTTAAATCTGATGAATTAAATGAAAGTTCAGTTGTCGAGGAATCCTCGATAACTGCTGCTGATGGTAAAAAGTATAAAACTAAAATGTATAATCTGGATGCCATCATTGCTGTTGGCTATCGCGTTAATTCTAAAAAGGCGACTGAATTTAGAATTTGGGCAACCAAAGTACTTAAAGAATATATAATAAAGGGATTCGCTTTAAATGATAATAGATTTATACAAGGTAATAGCTTTAGCACTCAATACTTTGATGAATTATTAGAAAGAATTAAGGCTATTAGAGTAAGCGAAAGAATGGCTTATCAAAAGATTACCGATATATTTATTTCTACTTCTGCCGATTATAGCCCAAATGAGGAAGAAGCATATACTTTTTTTAAAATTGTTCAAAATAAACTCCATTATGCGGTAAGTGGGCATACTGCTGCGGAGCTGATCTTCACCAGGGCCGGTGCTAAAAAAGAAAATATGGGCCTTACTAATTGGAAAAATGGTCCAGATGGTTTAATATATAAATATGATGTTACAGTAGCTAAAAATTATTTAAATGAAGAAGAATTAAATAAACTTAATCGTTTAATTGTTGCCTTTTTGGACTATGCTGAAGATATGGCATATGACCATAAAGTAATGGTGATGAATGATTGGATAAAAGCTACTGATAAACTACTAAAATTTCGCGAGAAAAATATTTTAACCAATCCTGGTAAGATAACTCATAAAGAAGCCGTAGATAAGGCTGAAAGTGAATATGAAAAATATAGAGTAATTCAAGATCAAAAATATATATCTTCAATGGATGAATTTTATGAAAAATATCTTAAGGAAGCAAAAAATAATAAATGAAAAAATATTGGAGTAAATAAATATGAATAATAAAAGAAACATTATGATTTTAAATGATGTAGATGTAGGTATAAGTAAAATCACCTTAGACGAAAGTGATTTAAAAGTTATTGATAAATCTGGTATCTATTGTTTCCGAGTTTTTATATATTATAATTGGAAAGATATCAATAATATAAAAGCTTTAGAAAAAAAAGAGATAGATTTCAATGAATATATTTTATCGGAAAATAATGAATTGGCCCTAATTTGGCCTACAGAATCTTATGTAGAAAAAATAAATGACGATTCTTTATACTTTTATTTTTCATTTCATGATATAACAAAAAATATCACTTATATGAATCAAAGAAATGCTTTTGACATTGTACCTAATTCTCTTGAAGTTAAAGTTTTGCTAAATCATAAAGATGCTAAGAATGGCTCTATTATCTATGAAATTTAATTTCATAGAATTTGATGAATTTAGAAAAATTAAAAAGGATTTGAAAAAGAAATAAAAACTCAAAGAAGTTAAATAATTTATGGAAGTGATAAAAATGAATGAGAACAAAACAAATATCAATTGATTGATTACGATTTATTTAACCCCTCAGAAAAACTCTTATAAATAAAGGATTTTAGTGAAAAATAATCTTACATATTTATATTAAAAAAGGCTAAAATTACTAAAAATAAATAAAAATACTTTAAATTTCGTTAAATTTATGCGATGAATTGAGAAGGTGATTACGACATTTAACCCTTAATAAAAACAAGAAAGTAGGTGTTAATTTTGAATAATAAATTAGAAACAATTTCAAATCTTTTTGATGGTAAAGAAAT
>CANRMZ010000105.1 GCA_947631885.1 uncultured Bacilli bacterium | reverse complement strand
AAATTTAAAGAAAAAGATCCGAATGTAAATGTTTTATATATTGGAACTCATAACCGGATGGAAAAAGATATTGTACCAAAGCTTGGCATTAGATACGAAGAACTAGAAATATATGGCTTTAGTACCCGTCTTATAATGCGAGATATTAAAAATTTAGGACTAATTAATAAGGCTAAAAAGAAGTGCCTTGAGCTTTTTAAAGAATTTAAGCCTGACGTTGTCATCGGGGCTGGAGGCTATGTAACATTTCCGGTTATAATGACCGCCCATAAAATGGGAATACCTGTCGTTATCCACGAGCAAAATAGCATTCCCGGCAAGACCAATAAATTTCTTGCTCGTAAAGCTGATTTAGTTTGTGTATCTTATGAAAATAGTAAAAAATATTTTGCCAAAGCTAAAAAAGTTTGTTATACAGGTAATCCTTGTGGTGAAAATGCTTTAAAAGGACCTAAGGTTAGTAAAAAGTCTTTAGGGCTTTCGGAAAATAAAAAACTCGTTCTTATTGTATCGGGATCCCTAGGAAGTAATACAATTAATGATTTTTTTGCCAAAGTTTTATCTTATGTAAATGATGATGCTTCTTATGAAGTCCTTTATATAACCGGTAAGAGTTATTATGATGATTTTATCAAAAATAGATCATTTAGTAAAAATGTTAAAATATTACCATATCTTGATAATATGTCTGGCCTTTTGCGATCTACAGATTTAATTGTTTCCAGAGCGGGAGCCGGAACTTTATCCGAAATATTAGCAGTCCAAGTTCCAAGTATTATTATTCCATCACCTTATGTGGCAAATAATCATCAATACTATAATGCTTTAGATTTAAAGAATAAAGGTGTTAGTATGATGATTGAAGAAAAAGATTTAAATGATAAAATAGTTTATGAACTTATGAATAATTTATTAAAAGATAATAATAGTGAATATCAAAAAATGAAAGATAATCTCCATAATATGGATATGAAGAACTCTTCAGAGATAATATATAATGAAATAAAGAAGGTGATTTAATGGATAAATATGGTATTGTCTTAGAAAATGTTAGTTTAAAAAATCTATCGACCATTAACATCGGGGGAACTGCCAAATATTTAGTAAGACCATATTCCTATGTTGATTTAACTAAACTTTTAGACTATTTAAAAGAAAATGATATGAAGTATTATATTTTAGGTAATGCTTCCAATGTTCTTTTGGATGATAGTTACTTTGATGGTGTGATCATTAAACTTGATGAGTTTAATAGTATTGATATCGATGGCAATATAGTAACCGCAGGGGCGGGTGTTATGCTTCCAAAACTTGTAAATGTCTGCCTTCAAAAAGAGTTAGTATCACTTGCTCACTTTTCAATGATTCCTGGTACTGTCGGGGGAAGTGTCGTAGGAAATGCTGGAGCCTATGGCCATGAGATAATGGAATATGTTAAAGAAGTAAAGGTAATTGACAAAGATAATAAGATAAAAACGCTTACCAAAGATGATATCTCTTTTGGTTATCGTTATACTTCATTAAAAGATAATTATATTGTTTTAAGTGCAACCTTTATTTGCGAAAAAGGCAATCCTATTGAAGTGCTAAGTGATATAGGCACAAGAAATGAGAAAAGAAAAGATACGCAGCCTCTTGATAAGCCAAGCGTAGGTAGTATCTTTAGAAATCCTGATGACATTCCCGCGGGCCGTTTAATTGAAGAACTTGGCCTTAAAGGCACTAAAGTCGGGGGAGCTGTTGTCAGTGAAAAACATGCCAACTTTATTATAAATGATGGCGATGCTACCTTTGATGATGTTATAAAATTAATTGATAAAATAAAGAAAGAAGCTAAAGAAAAAAGAAATATCGATTTAGTATGTGAACCTACTATTGTAAGATGGAATTAATATGGATAAAGAGGGTAAAAAGAGAAAAAGAAAGATTCGTATAAGTGGTGTTATCTTAATACTTCTTATCATTTATCTAGTAGCTATGTGTGGTTACTATCTTTTTACCGTGAAAATAAAAAGTATTAATGTTAAAGGACTTAAATATTTATCTGAAAACGAAGTATTAAAATCCGCGGATATTGATTTAGATACTTCGATATTTAAAATGCTTACTTCATCGGCCAAAAAGAAAATTAAAAATTTGCCTTTAGTAAAGGATGCTAAGATAAGCATTAACTTAAGCGGTGAAGTTACGATTGATGTTAAAGAAAACAAGATATTATTCTTTAATAGCCTAGATAATAAGATAGTTCTCGAGGGTGGTAAAACGGTCGATAATAATGCCTATAAAGGGGTACCTATCTTAGTTAATTACGTTAAATCTGATGCTTATGATAACTTTGTTAAAGCCTTTAGTAAAGTTGATAGCGATATTATCTATATGATAAGTGAGATTGAGTATGATCCGGATGAATATAATGGAGTTATTTTAGATGAAGAAAGATTTTTACTTCGAATGGATGATGGTAATATTGTCTTTATAAATAATGTTAATATTGAAAAGCTAAATAAGTATCAGTCAATATATGCTTCCGTGGGAAGTGGGGGTGTGCTATACTTAGATAGCAGTAGCGACAATTATATCTTTAATGTATATACGGAAGATGGTAATGTGACTGCTCAGTCAGGGGAGATAAATAATGAAGAATAATTATAATGAAGAAATGAAAAAGATAATAGCGTCTTTAGATGGGGTACCTAAACTATTACTTCATTCTTGCTGTGGACCATGTTCCACCGAGTGTATAGCTAGACTTACTCCATATTTTGATATTACTATTCTTTATTATAATCCTAATATTGAACCTGAAGAGGAATACTTAAAAAGAAAAAATGAGCAAATAAGACTTTTAAAAGAAATAGATCACCAAAATAAACTAGAATTTCTAGATTGTGATTATAGTAATGAAGATTTTAGAAAAATTGCTATAGGTTTTGAACTTGAACCCGAGGGTGGAAGTAGATGCCATTTATGTTATAAGCTAAGACTTAAAAAAACGGCGATAATGGCTAAAGAAAAGGGATATGACTATTTTGGTACAACTTTAACAGTAAGCCCTTATAAAAATTCTGAAGTCATTAATAGTATCGGTGCAAAAATCGCGGAAGAAGAAAATATAAAATTTCTATATAGTGACTTTAAAAAAGAAGATGGCTATAAAAAATCGATTGAATACTCTAAAAAGTATCAACTTTATAGACAAAACTACTGTGGATGTCTATTTAGTAAACAAGCAGCGATTGAAGAATAAAATTGGAATTTTGTGATAAAGCAGTCAAAAAAGTCTGGAATTTTGTGATAAAATAGATTGAAATGACTGGAATTTTGTGATAAAGTCAATATAGAGGTGATAATAAATGCCGAGATTAAGAAGAAAAATCGATAGTTTTTTGCTCGATTGGAAAAATTCTCCTGATAAGATGCCTCTTATTGTAAAGGGAGCTAGACAAGTAGGAAAAACCGATGCAATAGAGAATTTTGCTAAAAATAATTACAAATATGTTGTTGAAATTAATTTTGCTCTTCAAAAAGAATATAAAACTATATTTGATGATGGTTTTGAAGTGGATAAAATTATAAATAATATATCTATGATAAACAACAATTTTAAGTTTGTTCCAAAAGAAACATTAATTTTCTTTGATGAACTGCAAGACTGTATAAATTGTGCAACTTCATTAAAATCATTCAATATTGATAAAAGATATGATGTTATTTGTTCTGGCTCTATGATGGGCATCAATTATAAAGAAATTGAATCAAATAGTGTTGGAAATAAACAAGATTATACAATGTACTCTATGGATTTTGAAGAGTTCTTATGGGCCAAAGGCTATAGTGAAGAGCAAATAGAAGATCTATATATATGTATGAAAGAAGTAAAACCTTTATCTACAACACAGTATGACGTTATGATGAATAATTTTAAAGAATATATGATACTTGGAGGAATGCCTTTTATAGTGGCTAAATACATCGAAAATAAAAACTTTAGTGGTATACTTCCTATGCAAGAGCAAATATTAAAAGATTATGAAGAAGATATTGCTAAATATGCTGAAGGACTAGACAAAGCTAGAATATTGAATACATATCGAAAAATATCCGCTTTTTTGGGTAATGAAAATAAAAAATTTCAAATTTCAAAAATTGTAGATGGAGCAAGAAATAGGGAATATGTAGGAGTTTCTGATTGGTTATCTGACGCCGGGATAGTTAACATATCATATTGTATGGAAGAGTG
>CANRMZ010000104.1 GCA_947631885.1 uncultured Bacilli bacterium | reverse complement strand
ATTCCTTTTTAGCGGGCTTTGAAGATTTATATAAGAACGATATGATAATTAATGCCAAGTGGTATGCCCCAGCTTTAAATACTACTGCGCTTCTTCCTAAAGATGCTTATACTAAAGAAATGAACTCCACTGGAATTCAAGCTAAAGTAGGACTTCTTTCCGTAAGTGACTGGGGTTATGCTCCTCAATATACTGGTAATTGCAAAAATACTCATAAAATGGATGAGTTTAATAATGGGTTAAATTATACTTGCTATTTATATAACTGGCTAAATTATGATATGTGGTTTATTGATTCCTCTTCTTCAAGTGGGAAAGCTATGACATTGGATCCTACTAAATATAATTTAACTACCGAAAGTGTTACCACAAGCACAAAGCGAGTGTACCCTGCTTTCTATGTTACTAGTAAAGCAGTTGTAATGGCAGGATCAGGAACTAGAGTAGATCCTTATATTGTCAACTTACTTGAGGTGTAATATGAAAAGATTAAATAATAAAGGCTTAACTTTAATTGAACTTATCGTGAGTGTAGCTTTAATGTCGGTCGTTATGCTGTTTTTATATCGCCTGCTTTCTAATGTGACTTATGATAAAGATAATGAGTATTTTGCTTCCCAAAACCAAGAGCAAAGAATTGAAATAATAGATTATATTGAAACCATTATACGTAAAGCGGACATTAGCTCTGATCCGACATTTTCTCAAAGCACGGATCATGCGACCATCCAGTTTAAACAAGCAAGTATTTCTAAAACATATTCAATTTTAATATATGCTAATTATATTCAGATTAAGGATTCTACTTCTATTTTAAGAACTTGGGACATTGAAACAGGAGTATATTCATACACTAATGCTAGTTGTATAAAAGCGGCTACTATTTCGGGAAGTGGTGATATTTATCATCCTTGGCTTTGTACTATTCCTGTTTATACTATTAATGATGACAATAATGCAAACAACAATAATACTATTGACGATATTACATTAGCATTCCTAGCCCGAGGCTAAGAATAATGAGTATAATGCGTGAAAGATAGAAGTATTTGTAATTAATATTATATTTACTTAAAATCGCTGATATTTGCATATGGATAGATAATCCTTGAAATTGAAGAATTGCTAAAGTAAGCAATTCTTTTGCTTTAAGAGAAACATCTAAAATAGTAAGAGAGTTAAGCCCTTGCGTTATTTCAATTAATCCTTTGCCAAAGACGGATATAATATTATTATCCTTGATAATGATACTAGTTATTAGATAAAAGAAGAAAATTGTAGCAAAGATATTTAACATATTATTTATAGTCACCTTAAGACTATCTGTAAATGCTTTATTAAATGAAATGCTGCGATAAGGGATAGTGAAATGTTTAGTATTAAGTTTTTTTCTAAAAATGAAATATAGTATAATATTAGTAAGATAAATAATAATAAATAATTTAATAATGACTTCTTTATTATGAAATATTATATTGAAATAATTATATAAAAATAAGGGATTATTAAAGGAAGTAAAGCCCAAAATAATACTAGCATCTTTTTCATTTACAATATTATCTTTTAAGAAATTATCTAAAATTACTGCATTTAATGGGCTTCCAGACATAATACTTAATATCATAATATACCAAGATGGGCTTTTAATAACAGAGGATAAATAGTAAGGAAGATTTAGATTGATAAGTAAATTATTTAGGACCATCATAATAAATAGAAAAGGGAAGACCTTGGTAAGATAAATAATTCCTATTTCCAAAGATATATCAGAAAAAAGATGATAATTATAAAAAAGAAAAAAGATAAACAACAATGTTATTATAATCAAAGAAATGTTTCTTATATTTTTATTCATAAATAACTTCCTTTAGTGTTATAATTTAAAGAGGTGATAATATGCAAGATTCGTCTAATAAAGAATATGAAAACAAACCGGATAAAAGAAGTTTAATTAAATCATTTATTAAGACTTTTATTTTTGATATTCTTTTTTTAGGCTTTTGTGCCTTTTGTGCTTTTTATGAGTTTCCTTATTATATATATACTACCGGCGGATCTATTAATTTAAATGACCGTATCACAGTTCAAGATGGGTACGATTATTCTGGTAGTTATTCTATGAATTATGTTACTGTTTTAAGAGGAAAACTCCCAATGCTTTTCTTGTCTTTATTTAGAAGCGATTGGGATATTGTAAAAGAAGAGGCTATTACGGTTCCTAATACCTCTTATGAAGAGACGTTAGAAATTGAAAAACTGGAACTTAAAAATTCTTTAAATCTTGCTCAAGAAGTAGCCTTTAAAAACGCAGGAATAAACTATGAAACGACTAATAAGAAATGTCGTATTTATTATAAAGATGACGAGGCTGATACTACTTTAGAAGTTTTAGACGAAATCCTTGCTTATGATGATATAGAGTTTACAACTCTTACTAGTTTGCAAGAATATATTAATTCATTTGATGTCGGCCATGAATTTACTTTTAAAGTAAAAGACAAAAATGGCAAAGAAAAAACGCGGGTTGCTAAAAGCATGCTTATGGAGGACCGTAAAGTTATTGGCGTAAGCTTATTAACTAGTTTTGATATTAAATCTGATATGAAAGTTGATATTGAAACTAAAGCTTCAGAAGCTGGCCCAAGCGGAGGCCTTATGCTTACACTTGCTATTTACGATTTAATAACCGATGGTGACTTAACCAAAGGCAGAACTATCATGGGAACCGGTACTATCGAAGAAGATGGTACGGTTGGTGTCATTGGCGGTGTAAAGTATAAAATGCTAGGAGCAGCAAAAGATGGTGCTGATATCTTCTTTGTTCCTGAAGGAAACTATGATGAAGCTAAAGAAGTTTATAAAGAATATGAGCTTTCATTTGAACTTGTAAAAGTCAAAAACTTTAGTGATGCCGTTAAATATCTTGAAAGTTAGGAAATGCTTTGCTATAATCTACTATCAAAGGAAAGACAATGATAACAAAAGTAGAGCTAATCGATACTTATATTGAAAATAATTTTATGAAGGCATATGAAGCTGTTAAAAAGATTTATCAAGATAATATGCCTGGCCTTTATTTGGCTCTTGCATTGAAAAATATAATTAAGTTAGACGATGGGGAAGGTCAAAAGGCCATTGATAGTCTTAATGGTTTGATGCCTTTATTTCTTCGATATGTTCATGCTGAGGTTTTAGCCGCGCTTTTTGGTAAAACGCTTGTTGTTGATAGTTACTTTGGTATTTTATTTGATAAAAAGACAAAAAACTTAAACTTTGATAATCTTACGATTGAATATCTTATTGCCTTACTTTCTTATTATATTGAGGTCATTGAATCGAAAGAGAAAGCGATAGTACCTGATGAGTATGTTCATTTTGTTCTCAATCTATGGCCCCTTTATAAGATATCATCATTAAATAGATAAATCTTTAAAAATTAAAAAATTAATGTTAAAATAGAACCTGATGATGAAAAAAATCAGGTGGTTAGAATGAAAAGAAGCGAAGTTGATAAAAATAAATTAAGCCCTATGATGGTGCAATACATGGAGATAAAGGATGCTTATCAAGAGGAGCTTCTTTTTTATCGTATTGGTGATTTTTATGAACTCTTTTTTGAGGATGCCCTTACGGCGGCCAAAGAACTAGAACTTACATTGACTGGTAAAGTTGCCGGTCTTGATGAAAGAGTGCCAATGTGTGGTGTTCCTTTTCATGCCGTTAAACCATATATTGAGAAGCTTATTAATAAAGGCTATAAAGTAGCTATTAGTGAGCAACTTGAAGATCCCAGAAATGTTAAGGGTATGGTTAAAAGAGGTGTTGTTGATGTTATAAGTAAAGGTACTATTGCCGATTTAGAACTCCTTGATAAATATAGTGCTTCATATATAGCTAGTCTTTTAAATTATCCTGATGTTTATGTTTTAACTTTACTAGATATATCTACGGGTAAACTCTTAGGAATTTTTCTTGATAAAGATGAAAAGAGATTAATTGATGAATTACTACATTATGGAGTTAAGGAATTAGTAGTTAAAGATAATAGTGATTTTGAACTAATTAATAAAATAAGAACTTTATATAATATCCAAATCGATATAATGCCTGATTTTAAAGAAGATGTTAATAAAAATCTTTTCCCATCAGGTGTTGATTCCAGGGCGATAATGGGAGCTTCGCATTTATTCTGCTTGGATTTACATTCATTTTGTTTATCTGAAGCAACAGACAGGTTTATTGAACAAGGAACAAGTGCTGTTGTTTGGATTTGGGGCGTTTCTATGCT